>CAZDEA010000007.1:0-3697 GCA_964504485.1 uncultured Candidatus Peribacteria bacterium
CGACGTGAAGCTCAAGCGTGTGTACGGATTCTTGCAGTTGAGCGTGCAGATTTAAAAATACGAACCTCGAAACATCCTAGGAGTCCGACGACTCCTAGGATGTTTTGGATTCCCGAATAGTTACAGCCTCGCCCCTGCTCCACTTGCTGCTTCGTTGATAGCCTTGGTGAGCTCCTCGACGGTCGACTGCACCTGCTTGCCGTTCACAAAGAACGTGGGTGTGCCGCGCACTCCACCTGCCGTACCTTCCTCGTATTCACTCAACACAAACTGCCTCTTCACGTGTGAGCGGATGCAACGGTCGAACAGTTCTTCATCCAAGTTCAATGCCTTACCCCAATCGCGAATAGCAGAGGAACTCAGCTGATCCTGCTTCTCGTAGGCCATATCCACAAACTCCCAAAACTTGCCCTGATCTGCAGCACACTCCGAAGCCTCTGCAGCTTCCATCGCAAAGCGGTGAATCTGCTGGAGGGGGAAATGCTTAAAGACAAAACGAATGCGCTGACCCTGAGCTTCGAGCAAAGGCTTGCTGACAAGCTCATGTGCAGCACGGCATGCAGGGCACTGGATATCGGCGAATTCCAACACGGTCACACCGGCATCGGGGTTTCCACGGGCGGGCCTGCTGGACTCGGCCGAGAGCCCTGTCTTATCGACACAGGCAGTAAGGAGAACGGACGCACTGAGTGCGAGGAGAAGCTTTTTCATAGAAGAAAACAAATAATAGATAGTGCGCAGAGAATGACATGCGAAAGCAACGGACGCAATTAAAGAAACGGAAGTAATTGAGGATTCCGCCTTTCCTATAATTGCCTCTGCACTGGAGAACGTCCTATACTATCCCTCCCATGTCGCTCTACCGCCAATACCGGCCCCAATCCTTCGCCGATGTCACGGGTCAGGAGCACATCGTTACCACCCTGGAGCAAGCAGTCGCGCAGGACAAACTTTCGCATGCGTACTTATTCGCAGGTCCTCGTGGAACGGGCAAGACCTCCATCGCGCGTATTCTCGCCAAGCACATGCTCACCAAAGGGATGGATGCAGAGCGCGCACAGGAAACCATTCACGAAGTAGAAGAAGGAACGGCCGTGGACTTGATCGAAATCGACGCAGCGAGCAACCGCGGTATCGATGACGTGCGCGACCTGATTGAGCGTATTCAGTTCTCGCCCATCCGCGCAGTTGCCAAGGTGTACATCATCGATGAGGTGCACATGCTCACGCGCGAAGCATTCAACGCATTGCTCAAAACGCTTGAGGAACCGCCCAGCTACGCGTTTTTCATCCTCGCCACCACAGAGCTCCACAAAATTCCTGCCACCATCCAATCACGCTGCCAGCGCTTTTTGTTCACACAGGTTCGCGAAGAAGACATCGTACGTCGACTGCAGTTCATTGGTGATCAGGAACACATCACCGTGGATCGCGCCGCACTGCGCACGATTGCCGCTCATGCCGATGGAGGGATGCGCGATGCCATCGCGCTCTTGGATCAGCTGCGCTCGCTCCCCAAAATCAACGTGGAAGATGTGGAGTCCCGCGCGGGGCACTCGGGCAAACAAATGGCAGTGGAGTTGTTCGCCGCAGTGAGTGCAGGTGATGAAAAAGAATTACTCGCCGCAGTCGGTCGCATAGAAGAAGCCGGTGTATCACTGGAGAACGTCACGCGAGAATTACTCAAGTTGGTGCGCGCATCGCTGCATGCTGCTGCCGCGCAGGGTCTTTCGATCGACCTGTATGTACGCATGACCGAAGAGCTCTTGGAAACAGTCAAAGACCTGCGTATTGCACCCGTACCCGCTCTGGTACTGGAAACCTCGCTCCTTTCTCTTATGACAAAGCCAGGTGCGCCTGCTGCCCCTGCATATACCGAAGCCCCAAAGCCAGTCGCAAAAAAGCTCGCGCAGGAACCTGTAGCGGAGGTCAAACGAGAGCTGCCCCGTGAAATCAAAAAGGAGGAGCGAGCAGACACATCTCCTTCGCTCGTCGAAGCACCTGTGCTTTCGTACGAAGAAGTCCAAAAGCACTGGCCCAAAGTTGTGGAGCAAACGAAGCCCGCTTCGGCAAAGATGTCGCTCAAGAACGGACGCGTGGTTACCGTGGAAGGCAGCAAGATCATCGTGGCGTTTTCTTCGCGCTTCCATAGCGAACGCGTGAGCGACAAAGAAGCGCTGCACGGCATTGAAGATCTTCTGAGAGAAATCTTCCAAAAGCCCCTGAAGCTCTCGTGCATTTTGGAACAAGAACGCGTGGTTTCGCCTGCTTCACAGGAAGAAGTCAGCCTAGCAGACGTGGCAGCAGAGGTGTTTTAAGGTTAGGCACCAAGGTTAAGGCACGGGGTATGTATTTTACGTAACCTTAACCCTAACCTTATCCCATGCATATCTCTGAAGAAAAAGAGCTCCTTCGGCAGTCCATCAAAGAGCGCATGGCAAAGCTGTCACCCAAAACACGTGATGCAGAAGAGCGCAGCCTTTTGAAGGGATTACACAAACTCTTAGGAACCACACCCAAGACTCTTGCCGCGTACGTACCTCTTACAGATGAAGTCGACATTCGTCCCCTCCTCCAAGAACTCCTCGCCGCAGGATGGAGACTTTTTTTGCCGCGCTTCGAAGGCGGCAAGTTGGCATTTCGCGAATCGAAAAAACTCACAGGACTCACACCGGGAAAATTTGGGATCCCCGAACCTGCACTCTCGTCTGATCTTCTCAAGCCCGAAGAGCTGGATGTTGTCCTAGTCCCCGGCCGCGCATTCACCAAAGACGGCAAACGCATGGGGCGCGGCAATGGAGGCTACGACATCTGGATCCGCACGCAACGGAGCATGAATCCCAAGACACAGTTCGTTGGCGTGGCTTTGGAATGCCAAATAGTAGGGTCTGTCCCCTGGGAAGAACACGACGAACAGGTCGATTTTGTGTGTACAGCGAGAGGATAAACCCTAGCACACAGAAAATATTTGAACTCGGGCACAAGGGAGCAGATGATGATCCACTGTATGGCCATTGAGACAGCAATCCCAACGGCAAGAGGTGTAGAAATGTACAAAGAACTCGTACATGCTTTTTACGATGGCGAACAGCACACTGTGCGCCCGGAAGAATGGTGCGAAGAGCGCGTGATGCATCTGGTGAGTCACGTGCGCACCAGCTTTGGGCAAGCATTTCTTTTGGTGGAAGCGGGCTGCCCTATTGTTCGCATTCACGATTCGTATCTTTCGCCCAAGCGTGAACGACGGGATTTCCAGGGATTAGGAATCCTGCACAGAGATCATAAGAAAACAGCGAAGGCGACGAAAATCCATGTCTTACAGCCACTCCTGGTGCAAGAAAGCGCGTATCACGATCCCAGTGGAGTTGGAATCATGAGCGAAGTACTCCCCAAGGACGGGGTGCCCCCGCAAGATTCTCTTCTTATGACTCTGCAAAAAAACGATATCCCTGCACCACCCTTGTCTTCGGAATTTCGTGCGGGCTGGGAAATGAATCAAAACCATTACCCGATCGTGCGCGCAGCAATGCTGGACGCCATTACAGAAACCAGGAAGCGCATCCAAAAAACTTGGTCTATTTTTGCAAGAACAAAACTGCACTTGCAAAACGTTCTGTTGGATCAGCAAGAAACACTACGAAGCGTTGATGATGCGCATGCATTCCTCGATGCAGAATACGCAGAGCTTCTCCTCTTG
>CAZDEA010000007.1:3797-18351 GCA_964504485.1 uncultured Candidatus Peribacteria bacterium
CGTTGATGATGCGCATGCATTCCTCGATGCAGAATACGCAGAGCTTCTCCTCTTGGGAGAAAATGAGAGAACCCCCACGCTCGAGTACGTACGAGAGATGTATGCCGAAATACAGGAAACGGCGGATGAACTAGAAAAACAACTGACCTAAAAGAGAAAAGCACATTTTCTCTGTGAGCCCACTGCGGTACGCTTTCGCCATGCCCATCTACGACGCACTGCAGGCCGAAGACCGCGCTATCTACGACGCTCTCATGGGCGAAATGCAGCGCCAGGCCGAGGGCGTGGAATTGATCGCATCCGAGAACTACATCTCCCCTGCGGTCATGGAGGCCATGGGCAATGTGTTTAACAATAAATATTCAGAGGGCTACCCCGGCAAACGCTATTACGGCGGCCAGGAATACACCGATGTCGTGGAATCTTTGGCTATAGAACGCGCAAAACAGCTCTTCAATGCCGGTGCCGCAAACGTCCAACCGCACGCAGGAGCACCTGCAAACGTGGCGGTGTACTTCGCATTATTGGAGCCCGGCGACACGGTGATGGGCATGGATCTGGGCCACGGCGGCCACCTGACCCACGGTCACCCGGTGACGTACATGACGAAGATTTTCAAATTCGTCCGCTACAAGATGAAGGACGTCGAAACCGGAGAGATCGACTACGACGAAATGCGCCGCACGGCACTGGAGGTAAAGCCCAAGATCCTGCTGGCAGGATTCTCTGCGTTCCCCCGCGAAATCGACTACGCCAAAATGAAGGCCATCGCCGATGAAGTTGGAGCCGTGACCATGGCCGACATGGCTCACATCGCCGGACTCATTGCCGGAAAACAATTGAGAAATCCCTTCGATGACGGCTTCGACATCATCACCACGACGACGCACAAAACACTCCGCGGACCACGCGGCGGCATGATCCTCTGCAGGGATGCCGAACTGGGCAAGAAGATGGATAAATCGGTGTTCCCGGGCTTTCAGGGCGGCCCCATCATGCAGATGATCGCAGCCAAAGCCGTGGCGTTTGGCGAAGCGCTCAAGCCGGAGTTCCAGGAATACGCACGACAAGTGATCGCCAACAGCAAGCACCTGGCCACGTTCCTCATGAACCATGGCGCCAAGCTCGTGACCAACGGCACCAGTAACCACTTAATGCTCGTCGACTGCGTGACGTCCTGGGGCCTCCCCGGTGGCGACGTGGAGCGCGTGCTGGATAGAGTGGGCATCACCCTGAACAAGAACATGATCCCCGATGATCAGCGCAAGCCTATGGATCCTTCCGGCGTGCGCTTGGGCACCCCTGCCATCACCACGCGCGGTATGAAGGAAGCAGAGATGGAGATACTCGGGAACTTCATGCTCCGTGCCATTGAAAAGCGTGAAGACGATTCTGCCCTCAAGACCCTGCACGCAGAGGTCAAAGAGTTCTGCCTGCGCTTCCCTGTGCCAGGCATCCCCCGCCCTCTATGAACTTCGCCCACAGCTTCTCCTACGCTATCCAAGGCATCGCCGCTGCACTCAAGCGCGAACGCAATCTGCGAGCCTTTACGATTGCCTACGTGATCAGCCTGATTCTCGCCTGGATTCTGCAGCTCCCTGGCGATGAATGGCCATTGATTGTCTTCGCAGGGGGCATGTTCCTCGCTGTGGAACTGGTGAATACTGCGCTGGAGCATTTGTCCGATGCTTTCCACGACCACAGCCTCAAGCAAGACGACCACTACCATGAGTCCGTGAAAGCCACGAAAGACATTGCCGCCGGCGCTTCGCTGGTCTGCGCCCTCATTTGGGTGTGTGTGCTGATCCTCATCTTCACACCGCATGTCGTCCCCTACCTCTCCTAAGACTAACCTAGAGGCCGATGCGAAGAGCTGCACGGGCTTCTGTTTTATCTGTGGCGGGAAGCTGATCGAAAAGAAGCTGAAGTCGTTCTGCATCCAGTGCGGAACGCTCTGCCAGACGTGTTGCGACACAGAAGTAGGCGCCTGAATAGGTATGTAAAGCCCACTTGCTCGCCTGATGCTTTATACGTGATGGAATAGAGCATCTGTTTTAATTGATCAAAAGATGTGTTCTCTCTTATTTAAAGAACAAAAAACTAATTCACATACTAAAGTTCTGGGCTTAGGAAGGCCAACAGGTTGGAGAAAGATCCTTCGCCGTTCTACGCTAGGTCGATTCGTTAGGACCGGGATCTTGATGAATCCCCACTCACCTGGGTCACACACACAATTTGCTTTCTCTTCGGAGGAAGCACCCGAGCTCCGGAGCTCTCACTCATCAATCAGTAGGATCCTTGTCAGCATCGCGTATCGAGTAGATAGGAAGCTTGCCATTTCAATGGCTGCGTTCCCCCCGGCCAAGCACCTGCAACCTTTCGCACACTTCTGGGCATCGGATCGCTTTGCCTCCAGGTATACCCCTGGGCCCGGAGTGGTAAGCCTTCTGTCTGCTCTCGACTCTCTCATGAATTCTTAAAGACCCTCCTGTTCGAAGCTGGCGGGTCTTTTTTAGACTCTGTTTTAAACTCTGTGTTCACGCGGTGTGAGGAAAAGCAGGCTCTTAGAGCATTGACTTCCAGAGGCGATTCAGCTATTATTTGACATAATCAATTAATTATTATCTTATATGCATAAGAAGAACTTTCGTCCAGAACTGGAGCATCTCGAAGATCGCACAGTTCCCGCTCAGATCCCCGCTCTTGCGCACCCTGCCACGGCAGATGTGCATTCGGCTATTACCAAGGTACTTGGCGAAGAGGCATTGCCCCAGCCGCATATTCAGCAATTGAGCACAAAGGAAGTCGTCATTACCTGGGACGGCGTGGAATCTGGTGAGCACGATGAACATGCACGTGTGTATGTAGAATTCCACAATGGCTCACTCAAGCTCTCGCGCAGCGTTTCGCCACAGGGCGTGTTGATTGATGTCCGTTCGCAGCACATCTCTGCAAAGCACGATACGCCCGAACTGCACATTGGTCCGAGAAGCCGCACCATCACACTGCGTATCGCCGATGAGCATTTTCAGCAGGTGTTTCTCGAGCGTGAATACACAACGCACAACGGCTTTAGCGATGTGATCGAAGTGCCGAGCGAGCATGAGCTGGAAGAAATTCTCCATGCACGCCACGAAGAAGAGCATGCTCGGCATACCGCTTTTGAAAATCTGGTACACATGGAGGAGCATGCCAAGCACGCGCATGGTCACGCGCACAGCGAGCATGAACACCCTCATACGCACGAAGAGCACGCCCATGCGCATGAACACGCGCACGTCCATGCCGAACACGAGCATGAACATCATCATCACCATCATGAACACGAGCACGAAGGACACACCGAACAAGAGCTCGCAGACGCAGCCAGCCTGATTGGCGCGTACGCCACGCCCAAGTCCCCTGCCGAAGCCATGGCCATGCTTTCGGCGCGCGAAGCCAAGACGGAGGCTGATTCTCATCACAAGGAAGATCACCATGGAGAAAAGCCTGCTCATCCCAAGCACGCACACGGCAAAACTGTTCAGCACCCCCACGCGAGCCCTGCGAGCAAGCAGCACTCCTCTACCGAGCACCATGCTCCCAAGGGTCACGACGAACCTCGCACAGAGCCTCAAGAGACCCCTGCAAAGGAACCAGCAGAAAGCGCTACGCCCAAGACGCCCGAGAAAGAGGAGGAGCTCTCTGCTACGCACAAAGGCGCCATAGGCGCTGCCATCGCAGGAGTACTCGCGTACGTTCCGTTTGCAGAGCGTCTACGCAGGAAGAAGAAAGCTGCGTAAGACTTAGAGCTTTTCCAGTTCCCGCTTTGCTTCGGCATTCGTGGGGTCTAGCTCGAGGACTTTTTTAAATGCGGCCTTGGCATTTTCGCGGCTGCCTTGGCTCAAGGCCATCCTGCCTACAAGAATCTGCAAGCCGCTATCGGTCGGCCACTTGGCAACTGCGCGCTGGAGCGTCTCTTGGAACTCGGGGATGCGCTTTTGGCGAATAGCCGTTTCCCCAAAGGCCACGACATCTTCGCGAGTGGCTTCTGGAGACTCGGCAATGGCCTTCCATTGGTCAAAGGCCACTCCTGGCTGTCCAAGCTTCTCTGCCACCTCTGCGAGCGTCTTACGGGCTTCTGTTTGTGGCTGCAGGCCATTGCGAATGGCGTACTGCAAGAACGTCATGGCGTTCTCCAGGTCTTCCAACGCCAAGTACGTGCGGCCGAGGAAGTATTGGATCTCGGGCTTTTCGGAATCCAACTTGTAGGCTTCTTCCAAAGAGCTGAGTGCCTGCGGATATTTTTCGGTGGAGAGCTCGCAGTATCCGCGGATGATCCACGGATCGCGGTAGTCGCCCATCTGGCCGATCACCGCAGAGAGCATGGGGAGCGCCAACTTGCATTCGTTCACTGTGGCGAGCCCGCGTGCGAGCAATGTCTCGCGATGCAGCGTGTTGCCCTGAGGGAACGCTTCGTAATCGCTGTAGGCTTTGAGGAGCGTCTTGGCGTACTCGCGGAGCACAGGCTCCCAACCTTCCACCACCTTCGTGAACTCGGCTTTTGCCGTATCGTGCGAGCCCTGCACAATAGATGCCAAGCCCAATACGTAGTGCTTCTGTGGGGAATCCGTGGCATTGGTGAGCATCGTCAGTGCTTCTGACGTTTTACCCGTGTGCAGCAGAATGATGGACTGCAAAAGGAGGACATCTTCCGCGCGCATGCCCCCTGCCTGGAGCTCGCTAATGACGGTACTGGCTTCGGCAAACTTTTCGCGTTGGATGAGTACCTGCGCATATTTTTTCTGCGGAGTCTGGCCACCGCCCAAGTCCATCGCCTTTTTGTACGAGTTCTCGGCTTCTGCCCAATTCTTCTGTAACGCAGCTAGGTCTCCTTCGCGCAATGCCAAGAGCGCTGCATCTTGCGTGTCTGCGCTGGGGATATCGTTGCCCGTCATGTTCACCGTGGTCGTCACCGGGAAATCCGTGCGTGCCAGCTGCGCGCGCAGGCCTTCGGCCGAAAGATTCACCTGCCATGCAAGTACGCCAATCACACCGGCGCCAAGCACCAATGCGAGAGTAACCGGCAGGAGAAATTTAAAGACGGGACGCATGGACAGATTGTACATGGGACAAGTGACATGGGACATGGGACAACACGGTTAAAAAAACTTGTCACCTGTCCCTTGTCCCCTGTCACTTTAGAGGTCGGGGCTCATCTCGCCATCGCTCTCGCGCGACATGCCCTTCACCGTAGACTCTGCAGCGGCATCGGCAAGGTGGCGTGGGATGACCGCCTCGATGGCTCCCCACTTGGCATCACCTTCTTTGGGAAGAAGGATCGTCACCTGATCCCCTACTTCTGCACGGTAGAACGTGACCGAAGCGAGTAATACGCGGTAGGCCTTGCCCTCGGCGAGCACCTTGTACTGTCCATCTTCTTGAATGAGGTTCCCGACGGCCGTACGGCGTGCCGTAGGAGCGATTTGCTTGTACACGAATTTGCCTTCGTCGGTGATCGTGAGCTTCATGCCATCGCCTTCGGTCAATTTACTCTTGCTGGCGTAGTTCGCAGGCACGGGATACGTCTGACCGGCGCTGTCGACCATGTTCTGACCATCGAAGATTCCCTCCACCACGCGTCCGCTCACAGACGTACCACTCATAGAAGAGGCGCGCGACAGATGACGCTCGTGTGTGGTGTCGATCACCCCGGTGATATCGCGCATGAGAGCGTGCGCTGTCTTGATGGAAGACATGGCACTGTCCAGAAGTTCCTGAACCTGCAGAAGCTTGTCGTCGCTCATGAGTGTGAGGGGAAATCGAATGCCTCCACCGGGAGAAGGATATTCGCGATTCGGTTGTGCATCTCGGTGTCGGTGAGTAGTCCTTCTTGGGCGCCAAACGCACCCAGGACACTCGTCGCATTTATAGTACCAGCTTGGAGCATTTCGGGCAAGGTAAAGCCCTGTATCTTGGCCCACGTAACGCCTGTCGCAAACGCATCTCCGGCACCCGTGGTGTCGATGGTTTTTGCGTCGCTGATGACAGGGCACCTGTAGAGTTTTTGGCCATCTGATGCCAGAACTCCCTTGTTGCCATCGGTCACACACACGGTCCCCACTCCTGCAGCAAGGAAACGTGTAATCGCACCGACGTCATCCGCAGCGCCCGAAAACGCGAGTGCTTCCTCGCGATTCACAAAGAGCAGATCCGTCTCTGCGAGAAGGAGTTTTACCTGTGGATCGGTGATGCCTTTTTTGATGTGGCATCCACCGGGATTCCAAGAGAGACCTGGACCATCAGCCTTGCGAATAATTTCCAAAAGATCGTCCTCGATAATGCAACTGCGGTCATGAATGTGGTTCAGGAAAATCCAATCGCAACTGAACGCGGCGGACTTGTCGAACACGGCATCGTGCATGTGACTGTTGGTTCCAGATTCGTAGAGGATCACACGCTCGCCACTGCCCGCAGAAAGAATCAACGAGAAGCTGGTCATTTCTTTTTCGATCACGGTCATGGCAGAGGTATCCACGCCTTCTTCGGCAAAGTTCTTCACGAGTCTCTGCCCCCATTGATCACTTCCCACAATGCCGCAGAATCCTGCATCACACCCCAGGCGCTTAAGACCTACGGATGTGTTGGAGGCACCTCCTCCACAGGTTTCGATCACACCTTCCAAGGGGATTTTTGCACCCAACGGCAGACGCAGTTCACTGCCTTCGGCGCTTTCCTGCACATGCGAGGAACCTGTGCGCACGAACAGATCGTACGTTGCGCCTCCAATGCTGAGTGTGCGTAGCCGGCGAGGTGTGGGTGTAGGTGTCATGTCTCAGAAGAAGAGAATGTTACGAGCCGCGGTAGCGCTGCTCCATGGTGGCAAGGAATGCGCTGCCCTGGCGGCTCATCTGCCTGCGCGAGAACACCAAGAGGAGTGCGCCTGCTGCGGCAATACCAAACGTGAGCAGCAATGCCATCTCGGGGAGTCCGCTGCCTGGCGTCGAAGGCGCGCCCGTGTGCAGCTCGTCTGGTGGTGCGATTTCGTTGCCTGAGGGAATGGTTCCACTCACGGCTTCGCCGGGTGTTGGGCGGAATCCCACGGCGCTTGGCACGGTGCCTTCGCCCTGTGCAGATTGATCGGCAACGGGTTCACCCGTGATCGCCACGGGAGTCAGACGCACTTGGTAGGTCACACCTGCGAGGAGATCGCGCACAACACTCTCACGTGATTCTCCATTGAGGAGTCGGCGCTCGCTCAAGCGATCCACACCGTACTCCAGCACGAATGCTGCGAGAGGAACATCATTGGGGTAGATCCATTTGATACGCAGGGCATCGGTTTCGGGCGTGACGGTCATCTTGAGTCCCAACGGACGCATGGTCACGAACTCACTCTTATCCACGCTCTCGCTGCCATCTTTGCTATTGAGAGCCGTGACGGCGAAGAAGTACTGCGTGCCGGCTTCGAGATCAGAGATGACGACTTCGGTAGGAGCCGGGTTCGCGATGGGAGTAGGAATAGCAAGAAGGTTCTGAGGTTCTTTGCCCACGTACACGTTGTAATGATCCGCACCTTCGACCGGGTACCACGTGAGCTTCACACGGTTTGCGGTGATCTCGCCTTTGAGACCGGTGACAATCGCCAATCCCGGAGGCGCAACTTTCAACGCAACGCGTTGCTGCGTCATGTTGCCAGCAGAATCGGTGACGACCACGATCAACTGATACGTGCCCGCCTTGGGTGCCTGCACTGCTGCGCGATTCGTACCTGGCTTGGTGGCATCGGGCGTGAGCGTGTATTCCTGCTTTTCTACGGTGAGTTTGACGACGGCATTTGCTTCGCTTTCTACAGACACGAGAACACTGTCGCCTTCCTGCGGTTTTTCGGGCAGGAACGTGACAGATTTTACTTCTGGAGGCAGAGCATCCAAGCCAAAGGGAATGTCGCCGGAATCGTAGCGACCATCTTGGCTCTGAATGCGCAGGAGATAGTTGGCAGCCTGACCTGCGAGCGTGATGGGGATTTCGAACTTGCCGTCCCCATCGGATTCACCCGTGTATTTATCCTGCTCGCCACCAAGAACGGTGACGGTGAGGTTGGCGAAGCGTGGGCCTGTGCCCTTGAGCACAAAGCGCGTGCTGTTCACAAAGCCGTTCTTCACGGGGTATGTGACCGTGATGCGGTTACCATCGGGGATCACATCGGAACCTGTGACTTCTCCCTGCCATTCTCCAAAGATGACGGCGCTGCCGCTGGTATCCTCTACGCGCAGCACCTGCTTTTCGCCGGTAGCGCTGCGCTTGTGGAACACCAATCCAAAGGCGAATTGTTTTACACCTTGGTCACGAGGCAAGAACGTATATGTGCCACGTCCGTTCATGCCCAGTCCCGCACCCGGCACCACGGCGGTGGGATCGGTGGGTGAGAAAATGGAAATCGTTCCGAAGTAATTCGGAACCACCTTGCCGTTGCGATCGAGTGCCGAGACCGTGAAGGACGCGGCGTCATTGGTCTTGGGCTGTGCGGGATTCACTTCGATTTGGAACCGATCCACAATCTCGGAGGACTGTGCCTGTGCGGCAAAGTTCCCAAACAAGCTCGCGTTCATGGAACTGTAGGGGTCGTACCCGTACGGTGGCATGTACTGCGGATACGGCTGGTAATACGGCGGCATGTACTGCGGATACGGAGCAGCATAACTGGGATACGCACCGATTTCTGCCCCAGCAGGCAATGCAGAGCTCCCTGCATTAATGGTCACTTTTTCATCGAGTGTGAGTGCAGAGAGGAGATCGAACGCACTAAGAGTGACAGCTCCTGCCTTGGTCGTTTTGACTGTGAACGTGATGGCACCTGCATCGTCGGTGGTACTCGTGGATGCACGCACTTGGTCTTCGCTGCGGCTGGAGATCAGTTCGACAGGACGCCCCGAAAGTCCGTTGCCATACCGGTCCATAAGCGAGACTGTGACCGTCACGCTGTCTCGACCATCGGGAGTAATGCGCGAGGAAGATGTGGTGACCGTAGAACGCTTTGCATCCAACTTATCGGCGAGCACCGTGAACGATGCCGACGACAGCTGGCTGCCACCCACGGTGAGTGTGGCGGTGTACATGCCGGCCTCCTGCACTTGTGTTCCCAAAATGCGCACCGTGGCAGAGCCCTGCTGATTGATGGTGAACGAGAGCAAGAACGAACGCGATGAAGGCGTTTGGATCTTCAATGTGCCAGATGCGTTGGGCGACAAACCTTCGATAACCGCCTCTCCCCCCACTCCTGCGACCATCTCAGGAATCTGCAATGTTGCTGACGCAGCTACCCCCGTGAACGGGAGAAGTATCAGTGCCGCAAGAATGCTGATCCTCAATCGCATAGTTTCCTTTTATTCTAGCGTAGAATCGCTCATTCTCCCACTCCTGTGGAGAGGAGAAGAACACGATCTTGGTAGGTGTCTACTCTATTTCTTGCTTTTACACAGGCCAAAGTAAAGCACAGTGGACAATATCCAACGTAAACAGGATTGTTTCACGTAGTGCAGTCGTTCGTCGGAGAACTTTGTCCGTTTTTTGTTTTCCGTTGTACACTGATCCGCATGTACAAATCTCTCTCCATCTTCTCTGTTGTCTTGATTCTTTCTGCCTGCACCGGAAGCGGAAGTGGCACGACCGCAGCGGCCTGCAAACAGCAATACTGGGATGGAACGATTGGCGTGTGTCTCCCGACAAACTGGAAAGTTGTTGATCAAGAAACACTCCGCAGTCGCGGTGTACCAGAAGAAGTGACGACTGCATTCCAGTCCTCGATGGTATTCGCAGGGCAAAATCCCACAGTGACCGTGACCGAGGAAACACTGCAGAGTGAACTGGATCCTGCCACGTACAGCCAGGCGAGTATTCGTTCGGTAACGGCTTTGCCCGCATACAAGATGATCGACACGCGCGCTGTGAAGATCGGTGGAAATGATTTGGAGCTGCATGTGTTTTCGGCGCAGCCATTACCCGAAGAACCCGAACGTCGCTTTTACCAGCTGAGCACAACCAACAAGTCGACGGGCTACACGCTCACAGCTCTCACTCCCCTGTCTGTCACAAGCGCACTGGAAACCGAAATCCTCACCATCATGCGCTCACTCACGTTCACGGATCCCGCGGACGCAGCCACGACAAAATAGGAAAGACAATGGAGGTGCCGGCGAGGATCGCACTCGCGCATGGGGGATTTGCAGTCCCCTGCCTTACTGCTTGGCTACGGCACCCCAGAGCATGAGCGATTTCGTGAATGATCTTCTGTGGTGGAGCTGAGGGGACTCGAACCCCTAACCCCCTGCTTGCAAAGCAGGTGCTCTACCATTGAGCTACAGCCCCATAGAAATGGGCATTGATGATACTATAGAAAACGACCGAGCAAATTTCTTTATACGACTCGCGCAAGCGCTCGTCGGTCATTGAGCTACAGCCCCATAGAAATGGGCCAATTTCGTGAAGGATGAAAGATCTACGTCAACAAATGACCAGGACGTTGCCGCAGTCTACACGAGCAAAACGTCTTTTCCAGAGATAACGAGAACACTCGGCAGGAATCTCGTCATAGCCTTAAATCCCCGATCCCAGATCCGTCGCGGGTGCTGATCTATTCGCTCCAGGGATGAGATAGCGGAGCCAACCAAAGAAGAAGTCCGATGTTCCCGTGAGCGTCGTGAAGCTCCAGAAGAAAATGAACACTGCAGCGATGATGATCACGTTGTACACGCCACCGACTTTAAGCATCCAATCCGCCTCACCAATTTCATCACCGATTTTCTGGCGGTACTTGAGCAGGAAGAATGCGGAGACAATGCCGATGAGGCTGAGGACGTACGACATCAGGCGAGTAGAGCATCGAGTTCCCTCTTAAAGTCTTCCTTGGAACGACCGCCGACAAATGTTTTGAACGGCTGACCATTCTTAAAGAGGACGAATGTGGGGATGCTCATCACACCGAAATTCTGGGGCACTTCGTTATTCTCATCGACGTTCATTTTGGTGAACTTCACCTTGCCTGCGTACTCCGTTTCGAGCTCCTCCAAAATAGGCAACGTGACCTTGCAAGGACCGCACCAGGGAGCCCAAAAGTCGAGAATCACCGGAACCTGAGACTGGCTGATTTCGGTAGCGAACTGTGCATCGGTGATAGGTGTGGGCATGGAGCGGCGGGGAACGGACGACGAGCGTACCAGAAATATCAGACAGATAAAATATCGCGGGTGATTTTCTTCCCAATTTCCACTCCCGGCTGTCCGTAGGGATCGATGCGATACAACTTGCCCAAGAAGACGACCTCGGCGAGGAGCAGGAAGAACAACTGACCCAAGTGATAGGCATCGAGTCTCGTGAGAGCCACGCTCGCCCATGCGCGCTTGGACTTGGTGAGTCCTTTGCTGGTGCCTTCGAACGCAGCATCGAGCAAGTCACCAAACGGCTTCTGCGAAATAAACGCCCAAGCCTCGTCGACGTCCTTGGGAACGGCCAAGTTTTCTTTTTCCAATTCGCGGATGAACAGGTGCCACTGCTTGCGTGGTCCCTCCATCCATTGTTGCAAGAGTGAGTGCTGATCCTGGGTGCCCACGGCAGCCAGAGGGATGGGGTTTTTGGATTCGGTCTTACCCAAACTTTCGGCTATCAGCTGCTGATTCCAGCGCCCCATAGAGCGCAGTCTGCCGCTGTACGACATGATCACACGCACGGGGTAACCCTTCTTGGTATCCATGAGGAATTGCACCGTGGCTAAGTAGGCTGCGGGGTTTTCTTCCAGCGAAGTTTTCTGGCACAGCGTGTCCATTTCTTTTGCGCCGCGCACAAAGCGATCCACGTCGCCTCCCAAGAGCGCGATGGGGAGTAACCCCACAGGAGAGAAGATGCAGTAACGACCACCAACATCCGGAGGAATACTGAGCGTAGGAATGTTGTACTCGCGTGCGAACTTTTTCAGATTCCCCTTCTCTGGATCGGTGATGGCAACGACTCTCGTGAATGCTTTTTTGCCGAGTGCTTTGCGCAGCTTATCCAAGCACAAGAAGAACACGCTCATAGGCTCCAGTGTGTCGCCGGATTTACTTGCCACCACCACAAGTGTCGACTTCCAATCGATACCTTCGAGTGTGTTCGTGAGGATGGCCGGATCGATGGAATCGAGGATAATGAATTTTGGCGCAGCAGCATTTCCAAAGACCTCGCTGAGTACCTGAGGCCCCAAGCCAGAACCGCCAATACCTATCCATAATACGGTTTTAATGCCTTCTCCTTTGAATGTCATCGCCATGGTTTTGACAGCCTCTACCGTCTTCTTTTGGTAGGGATCCATGGACCAGGCATGGTCTCCACTGGAACGCTCTTTCAACCAACTTTCGACATTCTTGCGCATGGGTGTGCGCAGGTCAGCGATCTCCTGTGCCGTGAGACCCATGGCAGGAGTGATAGATTTTGCGAGCGCGCCGGAGACATCGAGATGCAACATAGAACTACAGTGAACGAAGTGCAGCTTCCACGCGCTGCTCTGTGGTTTCCAAATCTTGTGGCAACTCTTTGAGGGCGCGCAGGATCGTCTGCGAGTCGTACCCCAATGTAGAGAGCGTGGAAATAGCGTCTTTATCGAACTCCGCACGCGTGATGTGTGCTTCGGTGGAAGCACCGAGAATATCCGGCTTTTTCTCTAGGAGACTTTTCAGCTCTACCAAGAGCTTTTCTGCAGTTTTCTTCCCTACTCCTTTTACGTTGTTGAGAATACCAAAGTCTTCGTCTGTGACAGCACGGAGAAGCAAACTGCGCGGTACATTGCACAGCTCCATCGCCATCTTGGGACCAATGCCATCGAGCTTGAGAAACTCTTCGTAGAGCGTGCGGCCCGTGCGATCGGGGAAGCCGTACAAATCAAAACGATCTTCGCGGATGTAACTCGAAATCCAGAGCATTGCTTGCTCGCCCTCCTTTAACTCATCCCATGTTTGCAACGGAACCGTCACCCGATATCCCACTCCACCAACATCCACTTGGACCTCGGGAACATCGAGCCTGTGAATGGATCCACGCAGGTGCCCGATCATCGAGAATCACTGTAGCAGTGGGGTCACAGCGAGTCAGTCGAAAATGGTAGACATTTTGAGGATTCCGAGGAATCCGATGACTCCGAAGAATCCGACGATATTCCACTCTTTGGAGTCCTCGGATTCGTAGAATTCGTTGGAGTCTTTTCTCGCATAAGAACAGATTCCAAAAAGCACTGAATTCTGCTATAATTAGAGGAAATGTCCTCACACAAACACTCCACAGTTCTTGGTCTCGCCGTGCTTGCGTCTGTCGTCACGATGGGTGCTCCGCTCGTGGCCCAGGTTGTGTCGCGTGAAGAAGTGCGGGAGGAGCTTCTCTCCACCATTGAAAATGCATCGGCACGCTACCGCGCTCGCCAGACAACAAGTGCGTATCGCACGCTGCAGGAACAAGTGATGGTCGAGAGCAAAAAGAACATCGAAAAATTGAGTGAGGAAAAGCGCGAGTTACGTATGAAAGTTGCTGCTGCAAAAAAAGAAGTGGAAGCACAAGCGGCACAAGTATTCGATCTCTACGCAAAGCAAATGCGATTGCGCAGCCAAGCGGTGGATGAACGCGAAGCAGTGCGCGCACTCGTAGAAAAAAACGAACAGCGTATGGCCGTGCAAGACAGCGGACCCCAGTTGCTTCGTGGCATCCTCAATGGTGCGTCTGCAGGTTCTCTGAGGGCCAGCACCCTCGCTTCTCTGCAACGTGATGCCGTCATGGAGGTGCGCTTGAAACTGGCTGAACAGGCCGAAAAAGCTGCAAACAACGAAGAAGTCACACTCCTCGCCATGCACGCAGCAGCCGGTGAGCGTTCGGCAGAATTGGAGAATCTCACGAGTGATCTGCAACACATGCAGGAAGCCTATTTGGATGAACTCAGCCGAGTGAACAATGCATCTACAGGACTGCTCCTGTCACAGAGCCAGTTGAACCAAGTGAAGAACGATATCGCCGAAATTCATCGTCAGGTGCTGCGCATGCAGTCCACCCTGGCACGCTTAGATGAGCAGGCGCGTCGCAAGTCCGAGCGCTCTCTTATTGAGCTCGGTATTATCGACGGCAAGCCCGGCGAGTACTCGGCAGAGACTGTGGTGGAACAAGCGAAACAGAACTTCGCATGGCCGGTGGCGGGACGTGTGACCGCGGGGTTCCGCGACTCGATGTACTACCGTTACTTTGGTGTTCCACATAACGGCATGGATATCGCCGTAGCTCAAGGCAGTGCTGTGCGCAGTGCTGCAGACGGCGTGGTATTCGTGGTCCGCGATGGCGGAGCCACGGGATACACGTACATCTTGATTGGCCATGCATCCGGCTTTGCCACGTTGTACGGGCACCTTTCTATGATTCACGTTGCTCCAGGGCAAACCGTTCGCGTTGGACAAGTCATTGGCCTTTCGGGCGGAGAGCCCGGCACGGCAGGCGCAGGACTCACAACCACCGGACCTCACGTACACTTCGAAGTTATTCAAGGAGGAGTGAACATCAACCCCATGACGGT
>CAZDEA010000007.1:18451-30345 GCA_964504485.1 uncultured Candidatus Peribacteria bacterium
CTCACGTACACTTCGAAGTTATTCAAGGAGGAGTGAACATCAACCCCATGACGGTGTTGCCGTAAGGGTTATCGGATTCCCCCGATGACAATCGCAAACTCCCCTTTCTTCATGATGCTTTTTGCGACTTCGGGTAATCCCGCGACAGTCGTGCGCACAAACTCTTCGTGCATTTTTGTGAGCTCACGCGCAATCACCACAGGGCGTTCTGGCTGAGACGCCAAAGCTGCAGAAAGTTCGCTGAGAGTTTTTTCTATACGATGCACAGACTCATAAAAAACAATCGTGCGTTCTTCTTCTCTAAAAGAATCCATGAGGGTCTTGCGCCCCTTCTTTAGAGGAAGGAATCCGAGGTACACAAATTTGTCGACAGGGAGTCCGCTTCCGCTGAGTGCCGTAAGAAATGCGGCGGCACCGGGAATCACTTCGATCTTGATCCCCTCTTCTACAGCACGATGCACCACGGCGTATCCGGGATCGCTGATACCGGGCGTACCGGCATCGCTGATGAGCACCACGTGCGTTCCTTCTTTGAGTCGGCGGACAATATGCTCCAATTTTCCGGCATCGGAATAACCGTGATAACTCTGGAGTTCTTTTTTGGGGACCTCGAGTTGCAGCAAAAGATTACCGGCTACACGCGTGTCTTCGCACACGATCACTTCGCACGATTTGAGCGTTTTTAGCGCGCGAAGCGTGATATCGCCCAGATTCCCAATAGGTGTAGAGACAATAGAAAGCATTGCGTTCAGCTTAGCCCAGAGCCACACCTTTGCGCTATCGAGAGAGAATCATTGACCCGATGGAAAAGAGTGCTTACATGCCCGTAATCACAACTGCGGCCGCAGTTGTGTGATCTTTTACAGGATTGGTCGAGACGATGTGTTAAGACAACTGCAAAAGGTAGCACCCAACGTTGAGGAGATTGTCATGGCAGCCACGATGGCCCCCACGAAGCCGAAGACCACTCAAGGAAAACAACCGGTCGTCGCGCAGGCAGATGCACCCGAGAGGATTGGCACCAAGAGGATCATCGTGATTCTCACGTGCCTGCCCAATCGGTGTGCGACTGCCTATGAAGAGGGGGGACAAGTATTTTTGTATGAGCAATCAGCGAGGGTAAGGGAAATGTCAGAGGCGTATCGCGTTGCCAAAGAATTATTCTTGGAAGCAAATCTTCTCAAGGTCGACATCTGGAAGGTGTGGGAGAACCCGCCCGAGGGCACTATTGTCATTGCTTGCCGCACCGCGGCAGGTTCGGGCAAAGGTGCACTGGTGGCTCATCCCAAAGCTGAAGTACTCAACGCATGGCCCGGCAATCGGGACGAAACCACAGGCAAGGCCTGGAAGAATCCGGCTCACCAAGCCGCATTCGCATGGGCCCTGGCGCAGTTTCCGTCCCAGTAACTAACCAATCCTGATCTACCGGCTCCGCATTCACTGCGGAGCTGGTTTTCTTGTACACAAACGCAACACCGCTCTGTCCAGAGCTCCCTCTTCCTCCGCACTCCGCACTCCGCTACCATCCCGTCACTCAACTTCAGAGCCCCTTTTCTTTATGGCCAAAAAGGACACCCCCAAGAAAGCTTCCGCCCCGGCTCCCGAGCCAGAACCCAAGCCAGAAACCAAGATGGAACAGCCCACCCTTGGTGACGAGCTTTCTGGAATCGGTCGCATTCAGGCACGCCCGATTGTGACAGAAATGGAAGAGAGCTACTTGAGCTACGCCATGAGCGTCATCGTCAGCCGCGCGCTGCCCGATGCTCGCGACGGTCTGAAGCCTGTGCATCGCCGCATCTTGTACGCCATGCACGAAATGGGATTGAGGAGCGCTGCCAAATATCGCAAATCTGCCACCGTGGTCGGTGAAGTGATGGGTAAGTACCACCCACACGGTGACTCTTCGATTTATGAAGCATTGGTGCGTATGGCACAGGAATTCTCCATGCGTTACCCGCTGGTGGATGGCCAAGGAAACTTCGGTTCTATCGACGGAGACGGTGCAGCTGCCATGCGTTATACGGAATCCCGCATGGAAAGATTGGCCGATGAAGTGCTCGCCGATATCGACAAAGACACGGTGGAATTCACGCCGAACTACGACGGCAGCAAGCGCGAGCCAAGCGTGCTCCCCAGCAAAATCCCAAACCTCCTCTTGAACGGTTCCGTGGGTATCGCCGTGGGTATGGCCACGAACATCCCGCCACACAACTTGGGCGAACTCGTAGATGCCACGTTGCACTTGATCGAAAACCCCGAGGCTCCTGTAGAGGAACTCCTCAAATTCGTGCAGGGCCCAGACTTCCCCACGGGAGGCATCATCTATAACAAAGAAACCATTCGTCAGGCCTACCTCACGGGTCGCGGTTCGGTGACCATTCGCGGCAAGGCAGAAATCGAAGAAGGCAACAACGGCCGCTACCGCATCCGTATTTCCGAAATCCCCTACCAGGTGAACAAGAGCTCGATGATCGAGCGTATGGCAGAGCTCGTGACCGACAAAGTGATCGAAGGAATTTCCGACATCCGCGACGAATCCGACCGCGAAGGTATCCGCGTGATCATTGAATTGAAGAAGGACAGCTATCCGCAGAAGGTGTTGAACCAGCTCTTCAAGCACACCGATCTCCAGACGAGCTTTGGCTACAACATGATTGCGCTTGCAGACGGTTTGCAGCCACGTCTCTTGAACCTCCAGGAATTCCTGCAGGTGTTCGTCGATCATCGCCGCACAGTCATCACTCGCCGCGTCACGTTCGATCGCGATCGCGCCAAGGAGCGTGCGCATATTTTGGAAGGTCTCAAGAAGGCTCTCGACCATATCGACGAAGTCATCAAAACCATCAGAAAAAGCGAAACGAAGGAAATCGCCAAGGTGAACCTGATCAAGAGCTTCAAGCTGAGCGACCTGCAGTCCGATGCAATCTTGCAAATGCGTCTGCAGACCCTCGCCGGTCTCGAGCGCAAAAAGATCGAAGATGAATTGAAGGAGAAGAAGGATTTCATCGAAGAGTGCGAAGCAATTCTCGCAAGCAAGAAGCGCATCGACAAAATCATTGTGACCGAACTCACCGATATCAAGACGGCCTACGGCGACCCTCGTCGTACCACGGTTGTCCCGCACGAAGTCGGCGAATTCAGCGCCAAGGACACCATCCCCAACGCGCCCATGATCGTCACCCTCACACAGGGTGGATACGTGAAGCGCTTGTCTCCGTTGCAGTTCAAGGCTCAGCACCGCGGAGGAAAAGGCATCAAGGGTATGACCACAAAGGATGATGACGAGGTGCTCTCCATGCTCCATGTGATGAACCACGATGATCTGTTGTTCTTCACGAACACCGGTCGCGTGTTCAAGTTGCCTACGTTCGAACTCCCTCAGGCCGGCCGCGCCGCCAAGGGTCAGGCCATTGTGAACCTGCTCCAGTTGCAGCCAGAGGAGCGCATCAGCGCTGTGCTCAAGGCGGACCTCACGGGCAAGTCACACCTGTTCATGACGACGATGGAAGGAACCGTAAAGCGCACCGAAATCAGCGAATTCGAGAACATCCGCCGCTCGGGATTGATCGTGCAAAAGTTGCCCCCAGGCGATGAGCTCAAGTGGGTGCTCGCTACGAGTGGCAAAGACGAGATCTTCATCCTCACGAAGAAGGGTAAGGCTATCCGCTTCCCCGAAGGCGACGTGCGCTCCATGGGACGCGCAGCTGCAGGAGTCCGCGGCGTCAAACTGCAGGACAAAGACGTGGTGGTCGAAGCAGCTCTCATCACCGAGCCCAAGATCAGCCAGCTCTTGGTGGTGATGGAAAACGGTCTCGGCAAGATGACGCCCGTAGATGAATACCGCTTCCAGGGTCGCGGAGGCACAGGAGTGAAGGCTGCTCAATTGACGCCCAAGACCGGAGACATTGTGGGAGGTTGCGTGCTCAAGCAGGGCGAAGACGGTGATCTGTTGTGTATCTCCAGGCAGGGTCAGATGATCCGCATGAGGTTGAGCGACATCCCCTCTCGTGGCCGTGCTACGCAAGGCGTGATCGTCATGCGCCTCAACGGTGGAGACAAAGTCGCCACGATGAGCGTGGTGATGGAGGACAAGGAAGCCGAAGCCAAGATGCTCGAAGCCGCAAGCGAACAGCGCGAAGAAGAAGTCGAAGTGCTCGTCGAACAGCAGGAGAAAATCGAGCGCATCGAAAAGCGTGCTGCCGCCAAAGCCAAAAAGGCTGCATCGGAGCCTGCAAAGAAGGTCGCCAAGAAGTAAGAACTTGCTGACAGAAAAGAGGCGTACTACGGTGCTCTCCCATGGAGCATCCCCTCCTCGATCGTCTGGCAGACATCAGTGCTCCGCCTATGGAGTTTGGGCTTACATACGATTACAAAACCCACCTGTACGAATACACTCCAGTCTGCCGACATCCGGCATGGGTGGTGTATTCGCAGATGTTGCAGGAACAAATTTTGGAATTACTGGCTGGCAGCAACGTTCTTCGCAATACCATTGCAGAGCAACGCGTGAGACTTTTTTGTGTGATCACCAATCCCGGACGCTCAGACGCGCAGACTATTTTGGATTCTGTGGAACATGCATTGGAACAATTTCCCTACACACATCAGAGACGATACGAAGGGAAGGGCGGAGAATTCCTTATGAACGCACAAATGGAAATTCGCGTACAGAGTAATTTCTAAAGAAAGAATGAATTGCAGACGCACCACCCTTGACCTAGCATCCGCCTCCTATGATCAACGCCCCTGACGAAATCATCTCTGCATACGTACAACCTGTTCCCGAAGGTCAGCCCAAAGGTGGCATCGTCACGTGGAAGTACGATCCGAATACACAACGTCCTATTGGGGGCGCCGTTCACGCTGATGACGACACAACGGAAGTCGCCCTCACAAGCATCAAGGAAAATATGGACTGGAGCCTTACACGGGAACCTCCCATTACCGGTCGCACGGATATCGCCTACTGCAACGTGCAATGCACGGTACTCGAGGCCTGCAGGGAGGATGAACAGGATATTGTCGCCCTCACTCGCGTCGCTCTTGATCAGCTCCTCCATGGAAAAAGCACCGTCAATATTTCCTCAAGCGAAGGCAAATACGTCGTCCGTGGCACCAGCCATGCCAAACCTAAGGCTGCATGACCCTTGCGTACAGTTTGATTTCCAGTAGAATCGCTCAGCTATGAAAGCCGCCATCCACCCTCAAATGTTCCAGGACGCTAAAACCAGCTGCCAAGGCTGCAATGCTGTCTTTTTGATCCCTTCGACCATTAAGGACCAAACGGTGGAAGTTTGCCGCATGTGTCACCCTATCTACACCGGTAAGAAAGTCACCGATATCCGCGGTGGTCGCATTGATCGCTTCCGCAAGCGCCTTTCGGTCACGGAATCCAAGAAGAAATAACCTATTCCAGACATATCACTCTATAGAGGAGAGTGCTATACTGCCTTTTGATGGATCAACGACAAGCACAACTCCTCACGGCCATCATCGATCACTTTATCGATACCGCGATCCCTGTTGGGTCCAAGGAGCTTTTGGAATGCGCGAACTTTGCGCTTTCGGGTGCCACCATTCGTAACGAAATGCGTGCACTGGGTGAAGAAGGATTCTTGGAGCAGCCACATATTTCTGCAGGAAGAATCCCCACGGCAAAGGGTTACCGCCTGTACGTGAAGGAACACATGCAGCCTTCCACGCACGAGAAATCCGTACGCAAAAAGTTTGATGATCTGCGCAGCATGTACTTCCAGCGCAAAGACCAAGAACGTGCGTACGATGCCGTGTCTCTGCTTTCGCAGATGATGCCGAACATTGCGTTTGCCACCGTGCCACACAAGCACCAGGTGTACTTCGTGGGTCTCGCCAATGCACTCCGCCAGCCGGAGTTCTCTGCCGATCCCCTGCTCACTACCCGCGTGGTGGAAGTATTGGAACAACGTCTGACAGACCTGCTTTCGACCATCGAGATTGATGACCAGATTCGGTATTACATTGGCGAAGAGCACATCATGGATACCCTCCAGAGCTGCAGCTTAATGGTCACGGAATACCGTATGGGCGACCATCGCGGGGTATTGGGCATTCTTGGCCCTATGCGCATGGACTATGCCTACAATACGACTGCTCTGGATTTAGTCTCATCAATTCTTCGCCAGAAGGCGAATTAGGAATTTAGAATTATGAATCAAGAAAAAAACACTAAAGGCATACGCTCGTTTACTGATTTAGAAGCTTGGAAAGAAGGTCATAAACTCGTCATCATGATCTATGCAACCACAAAGTCTTTCCCAAAAGAGGAGCAATACGGTTTAACAAAACAACTTCGTAGTGCAGCAACTTCTGTCACATCCAATATTGCAGAGGGCTTCAGTCGTAGAACATACGGTGAGAAAAATTCTTTTTATGGCATGTCTCTCGGATCCCTGACTGAAGTGCAAAACCAAATCTTGATCGCAAGAGATGTCGAATATATGACAACAAAGATATTTAAGGATTTAGCTGACCAAACGGTCATTGTCAGCAAATTACTCAACGGCCTCATAAAGAAAACTCAGTCCATAATTGATAATTCCTAATTCTTGATTCTTGATTCATAATTCTCCCATGTCGCAAGTTCTACTTCGTATCAGGCCGTCCCTACCAGATAAAGATGAAGTCTCTGCGTCTCGCGGTCCTCTGATGATGGAAACGATTCTTTCGTCGTTGCATTCGCTGCACGGCAAAGGTGGCGTGAGTCTGGAGATGGGAACGAGTGATGGCGTGATTGCGCTGTTCTCGCGCGCGAGCAAACGTGCGTCTCCTTTGGTGGAGAGTCAGCTGTACGCACAGTATCCGGATTCCGAAATCGAAGAGCAGCGCAAAGATCCGTTTGTGGCGACCGAGGAAGAAGTGATCTATAGCGCAGAGCTGCACTTGAGTGATCCGGAGGTGTTCCCCATCCGTCGTCATCCGCAGTTCGTGGACATGTCCACGCGCCAGCAAATTGACCCGTTGGCAGGCATCACATCGGCATTAGTGCGCTACCCCAAGCCAGGAATGCGTGGTCACGTGCAAATGGTGATTCACCCCATGCATCATCATTATCGCCACAGGGCGCTGCATTTTTTACCGCTCTTGAATAAGGGTTTCGCCAAGCACTTCCCCACGTATGCCAAGGTCTTTACCAAGGCACACATGGCACGCGGATGGAAAAAACTCCCGCTGTGGTTTGTGGATATGGCGATGGGTGGATTCCGCGCACGCTTTGGATCTTCGAAGAGCAGTATTTCGATGCTCACCGGAGAAGAGAAAATCGTGGAGACCGGTCACGACGATGTCGACCAGGCCACCATGCGCAGCCATGATCGCGAAGATGCGATCGCCGGTGCCGCAGACAAAGTGAATCGCCTGCTCTTCCTCGCCACCATTCGCATCAGTGTGATTGCCCCCAAGGGAGCCGACGAGCAAGCCATCGCAAAAGTAGAGGAGATCGCCGGAAGCTTCCGCCAGTTCACACTGCCGCAGAGTAACGGGTTCGAGCTGGGGAAAATCCGCAAAGTGGAGGCTATTGACCATGGGTCCGCAAAGAACGAAAACGTGCTTTCTGCCGAAGAAATTGCCACTATTTGGCATGTGCCAAATATCCTGATGAAGACCCCCAACTTCGACTGGGTCATCAGCAAGAAACTCGAACCACCCATTGATCTCCCCGTGCCAGAGACCGAAGAACCCGGTGAGCTGACGCTCCTTGGCGAGGCACTCTTCCGCGGACGCCGCCAGCAGTTTGGTATTCGCCGCGATGATCGTCGTCGTCACATCTACATCATTGGTAAAACGGGTATGGGCAAATCAACCCTGCTCGAGAACATGATCTTCAGCGATATTCACTCGGGGAAAGGCATCGCCGTGATTGATCCGCACGGTGACCTGGTGGAAGCATGCTTGCGGTTCATCCCCAAGGAACGCACGAACGATGTCATCTGGTTTGATCCCGCCGATAAGGATTACCCGATGGCGTTCAACATGTTGGATACCGAGAACGAAGACCAGCGTGCACTGGCGGTATCGGGAATGATGAGCGTGTTTAAGAAGCTCTGGCCCGAAGCCTTCAGCGGACGCATGGAATACATCCTGCGAAACTCGCTTTTGGCGCTTACAGAAGCCGGGGGACAGTCCATGCTCGGCATCATGCGTTTATTCATCGATAACGATTATCGCAAGAAAATCCTGGAGAAATGCACCGACCACATGGTGCTCGCATTCTGGCAGGGCGAGTACGAAAGCTGGTCCGAAAAATACAGAACAGAGGCCGTCGCTGCTCTGCAAAATAAGATCGGTCAGCTGCTCTCGACTCCGTTGATCCGAAACATCATCGGGCAGACCACGACCAAGTTGGATATCCGCCACGCGATGGATACCGGCAAAATCATTCTGATGAACCTGAGTAAAGGAAGACTGGGTGAAGACAACAGCGCATTCTTGGGTTCCATGTTCGTCACCAAGTTCCAGTTGGACGCCATGAGCCGCGCGAACATCCCCGAAAAAGACCGCCGCGACTTTTACCTGTACGTGGATGAGTTCCAAAACTTCGCCACCGATTCCTTCGCCACCATCCTCAGTGAGGCACGCAAATATCGCCTCAACCTGACCATGGCACACCAGTACATCGGGCAATTGACCACCGCAGGAGCCAATGATTCTGCGCTCAAGGATGCGGTTTTTGGTAACGTAGGCTCCATTGTGAGCTTCCAAGTGGGTAGCGACGATGCCGAACCTTTGAGCGAGCAGTTCGAAGAGATGGTGCTGCCCAAGGACATCCTGAGTTTGCCAAAGTACCACGCCTACATGCGCGTGATGATCAAAGGAATCCCCAGCAAGCCGTTCTCGGTTTCGACACTCCCCCCACCCGACTTTAAACAGGACACCGGTCGCATCGACACCATCAAGTCTCTCAGCCGTGAGCGCTACGCAGAAACGCGCAAAGGAGTCGAAGATAAAATCGGTCGCTGGTTGGAGACCGCAAAGATCAACCAAGCGTCTGCCGTGAGCAGTGCAAAGGCGAAGGAAAAAGAGGAAGAAGAAATGAAGAAGGCTCGCGCCAAGAAAATGACACTCGAGCAGTACCGCGCCTGGCGCGACCGCGAGATGTGGATGAATGATTTTAATGCACTGCGCAAAAAAGAGTTCTTGGGCGAGAAGCTCTCGGAGTTAGAGAAGACCAATTACGCAGATCTGCAGAAGAAACTGGAAGCCACGGGAGGCATTCCCCCGCCCAGTAAAACGATGATGGCTGCCAAAGAGAAGAAGGAGAAGCCAAAGGCTGAGTGATGTAGTATTCAGGCATGTCAGACCTCTACCAAGATAAGGACTTCCGGGTTTCTATGGAGGAATCCCCTCCTTTGCCCGATGGCAGAGTAAAGAAAACCGCACGCATCTATCGCGCAGACGCCGTGAGCATCATCGCATTCAAAGATGAACATCATATTCTTTTGCTGCGTGAGTACCGCCCATTCTATGGCGAATGGATTTGGATGCTCCCGAGCGGTCGCGTGGATAAGGAAACCGATATGCAAGCAGCGGCACAACGTGAGCTGCAGGAAGAAACTGGATATCGAGCAGACAAGCTCACGTACTTGTGGGCCACAAATGCCACCGAAAGCATCGTGTTCACGAATCACATCTTCACGGCTCACGGACTCACGCCCTCTTCACTGCCTCAAGATGACGATGAGTTGATGGAAGCACACGAGATGACGTTGGACGAAGCACTGGAAAAAGTTTTGCATTCCACAAAAGTGCATTCAGCCAGTGCCTATGCCTTATTGAGGTATAAGCATGAAATGCGGTTAAAGGCTGAGTAACTTGCCAGGATCAATAGCGGAGCGGAGAATTCGTGACCTGACACAGTGTCAGGAACGCTTCGGTGATCTTTCGGGAGTCTTCTATGGCCAGGCGCAACATTCTGGAAGCAGATGATGTTCCTCCAAAACCGTCGAGTGTGGGCACATGGGTGATCGCCATTATTGCGGTCATCGTCTGGGCAATCGTGATTGCCCTCTGGATAAACGCAGAGCCAGATACCCACGTGTTCTAGGCTTCTCTATCGAAGCAATACTCCCCGCACACGTGCGGGGATGTTTTATTTGTGCATGCTACACACTTGCGCATGTGCATGTACCAGCAGAGAATTGTCGACCTCTGGCTTTTTTGGCCTGGGGATTGCTTCTTGAAACCATAGGAGATTAACCCATGTCTGGACGTGCTATCCGTCTGCAAGAAAAAGAAAAGCGAAGACAGCTCTTCGCTCAGCAACCAACCCCTGCGGAAAAACCTCGCACTCTGAGGCAGCTGATGGAGTGGCATGCCTTGGGCAAACGGATCGAAATTACCCCGGAGGAATTGGAGAAGTTGCCCCCCGGCAACGAAGATCCCGTCACAGTCGGCGAAGATTCGGACTTCGAACTTGCTCTGGATGACGACGCAGCACTCGTCGATGAGACTGGTGTAGAAGTGGTCACCCTCAGTGAGGAAGAACTGCTCGCCGAAGAAGAAATGCAAGCACTACTCAGGAGAGTGCGGCCGGGCCGTACGCAGTATCCCGAAGAGGAGTGGGAAGTAGCAGTCGTAGAACCGTATGAGGAGGACAAGCCTCCTCGTACCCCTTGGTACGCTCCCGTGCTTGAATGGTGCGAGGAACACGAGGTTGCCCTTCTTGCGATGGCAACCGGCGTATTGGCTGCAATCACTGCAGTCGCATGGTTGGCTATCGTCTTGTTGCAAGCTGTCATTCATCAGAACTTTGTCGTAGAGCAATCCGCTGGCTGGTGGACAGAGGTTTTGGTTCTCGCAAGGGATCCTGGCCTTACCATCACCGCATCGCTCTTCGTCATAGCGCTGGCAAGCATCATCATCACTATCATGATGTTCGACAGTAACATCGATAGGCTCCAAATGTGCACCACCATGCCCATTGTTGTCGCAGCAATGGTCGGGGCACTCTGGCTCGCACGCTGGTTATTCCTTTGGGTGGTGTCTTTCTTTTAGACACCTCTCTCCTATTCAAGAAGCACAACCCTCTCCTCGCGGGGAGGGTTTTGTCATGCTAAAATAGTGAGAAAGGCCGTTTGCTCCACACCGTGATACATGACAAAAATGCAATTTATAGTATAGTGAATAAGCTGTTTACAGATCTTTTCACTACAGGAGGCTTTATGCCTAGGACACTGACCGCAGATTTATGGAAATGCGATCCTACGTACTACGGATACACATGGGAAGTCTCAACCAGCCTTCTCGATAGTCCGTCGGAACCGCATGTGATGCATCGCGACTTGGGGGTGCCATCACATTGTAAGCCTGATGAGTTCGTCGAAAGATTCAGCATCACTCTGCATGACTGTGACGATATACTCACAGGAATAGAGGCATTCGCTCAGTCTGAAATAGAAACTGATCTCGAGGGCTTGTTGTCGTACCTCATTATGACGACGTGGCCACGTGATCAAGAGAGTTTTGGTCTTGTACAAAAGTACAAACCAGATGTCGCCATCATCAACGACCGGAATCTCCCCATGTGCGTCATGGGCCCAGCGATGCCAGCTTGGGAAGGCCGGGCTCTCTGGAAAGGTACTTTGTATGTACCAGATCAGGCCGGTCAATTCTTAGATGGATTTGCCTCAATGGAAATTCTTCAGCCAATGCTGCGTACTCTGATACGCCAACTAACCCGTCTGGGTTATGAGATTGGCAAGAAGCACGGCATCATCTCCTGATGCCTACGATAAACAGCGAGACCATCCGCCAAAGGCGGATGGTCTTTTCTTGCTTTCACAAATACACACGTGCAGCATCTTTAAAATCAGGCATGTCGCTTGAATCATTGGCTTCTTTTACAGAAAGCGAGGTGCACA
>CAZDEA010000008.1:0-2348 GCA_964504485.1 uncultured Candidatus Peribacteria bacterium
AGACGAGTCACCGCTGTCCCGATCTTTCGGGCGCACTCGTGAAGGTAAAGCAGGGTGACATTGTCACCTTCTACAAGCGCTTCAGCTGGCACACGCCAGAGGGATCCGTCACGTTCCGTCCTTCGCAAACAAGTTCATCTTCTTCTTCGTCATCTTCTTCAGTTGCTCCTTGTACCGATCCTTGGGCCGACACCCTCGTTTCGAGCAATCAGGGACAAGGCAAGGGCGCTATCCCTGCGAACCGCAAGAACCCCAATTCCACATTAGGTAACGTGACCGTTGCAGGCAATGAGCCATTCTTCTCTCTTGGCTTTGGCGGAGAGATTGTTTTGGGATTCAACAATTACATCGTCAACGGTGTTGGTGTAGACCTTACGGTCTACGAAGCAACGACGGTAGCGCACATCTTGGAAACAGCAGATGTGTACGCCAGTCAGGATGGATCTGCATGGACACTGTTGGGTGTTGCGAATAACGGTTCACAGAACAGTGTTCAGAATCCCTCTTCGTTGGATTTGGGTGCTCTTCCTTGGGCAAAGTTCATCCGCATTGTCGATACGAGCAACTACGCCTCCAGTCCTACGCCAAGCGACGGGTTTGACGTGAATGCCGTCAAAGCTCTGTATCCGGCTTGTACGCCTCCTGCCAATCTCACGGTCTCCAAGACAGGAGCTGCGACGATTCAGCGCGGTCAGAACGTTACGTACACCGTGACGGTCGCGAACAATGGTTCGGCAACAGCGAACAACGTTCGTATTACCGATCCTATTCCTACCTCTGTCCCAGGTACCACATTTGTTGCAGCACAGAGCGATGCGCGCTGTGCGCAGAACGGAAGCAACGTCGTTTGTACCCTTGGTTCTCTCGCCGTTGGGCAGAGTCAGAGCGTGCAAATTACGTTTAAGACGAATGCAGATCCTTCGGCATCTTGTGTTCAGGCAAGTATCTCCAACACGGCAACGGCTACGGCCGATGGCCTCGTGAGCGGACCTGTACAGAGCAACTCCGTGGTGACAGGTGTCACGTGTGTTCCTCGTCCACAATGTAGCGACGGTATCGATAACGACGGTGATGGAAAAATCGATTTCCGTGGCAAGACATGCACCGTTCCTCCTAACTGTACGGCTCGCACGCTCCAGGGTTCGGAGAATGGTCAGCAGATGGTGGTTCCTTGTGATGGAACTCTCTCCAATTACGCACGCAACGATAACTTGATCACGGTGGTGCAGCGCGGCACCAAGAGTGCCATTGTGCACGCTTGCGACGACGATGCCGTAGGCACCGTCACGGTGAACACTCCTATCTGCCGCTATCCAAGCGACAACGGTGGTGTGGTCTGTGACTTCGATACCAATGCGGTCCTTGGTTCCGGCGACACTGGTCACACTTGCCCAGACCTTTCGAGCAAGCTCGTGAAGGTAAAGCAGGGTGACATTGTCACCTTCTACAAGCGCCACAGCTGGCACACTCCAGAGGGATCCGTCACGTTCCGTCCTTCCGCTCAGCCTCAGTGCACGCCTGTTGCTCCTGATCCAGGTTGTACCGATGACAATGATGACGATGAGCGCGATACCGACCTTTCCATCCAAAAATCCGGTCCTGCGTCCGTTATTCGCGGAACAAAGGCTGTGTATCAGATCGTTGTGACGAACAACGGTATCGATGCTGCAGAGAACGTGGTCATCACGGACGCTATTCCTGCAGGTCTGACATTCTCTCCTATTGATTCTGATTTCACGTGCTCCGTCCAGGGTGCAAACGTGATTTGTAACATTGGTACAGTCAATCCGGCTCAGCCTCGCACTGTGGCGATTGCCTTTGATGTTCCATTGATTCAGAACTGTGTGAGCTCTACGAACGTACAGAACCGCGCAAGTGTTTCCAGCTCCACCACAGACCCTGTAACGAGCAACAACACGAGCGCCACAGTCACCACACGCGTGGACTGTCCCGTGGCTCCTGATCTCTCGATCCAAAAGACCGGACCTTCGACGATCATTGCCGGTAACAAATTGATCTATCAGATCACCGTGAGCAATGCGGGTGTTGGTGCTGCGCAGAACGTGGTCGTCCGCGACATTGTCCCTGCCAATCTTTCGTTCTCTCCTGTTGGTTCAGACTTCTCCTGCCAATTGCTTGGCGGAACGGTGAATTGCAGCCTAGGAACAGTCAATCAAGGTCAGACTCGCACGATTGCTATCGCCTTCGATACACCTACTCCTCAGCAGTGTGCTTCGGTTCTGAATGTACAGAACACGGCATTGGTAACGTCTTCGACTGAGGACCCAAACTCGAGCAACAACACGAGCAGCACGGTGCTGACGAACATCACCTGCCCTCCAGGAAAC
>CAZDEA010000008.1:2448-7245 GCA_964504485.1 uncultured Candidatus Peribacteria bacterium
GAGCAACAACACGAGCAGCACGGTGCTGACGAACATCACCTGCCCTCCAGGAAACTTGAACATCACGAAGACTTCCACGCAGAGCCAGGTCACACGCGGTGGCAGCATTGCCTACACCGTCACGGTGACGAACACAGGAAATGGCCCAGCACAGAACGTTTCTGTAACGGATTTCATTCCTACGATCACCAACGGAACGGTGAGCTTTGTCCCAAGCTCTTCCGATCAGCGCTGCGCACAGCAGGGCTCCTCGGTCATCTGTTCCATCGGCACGCTCAACGGCGGCCAGTCGACAAGCTTGTCTTTGACCTTCTTGGTCGGCAGTGCGAATGACTTCTGCAGCTCTTCCACGACGCTGTACAACACCGCATCTGTATCAGGTTCTAACAGCAACACCACGCAGACCACTGCACAGGGTGTAATGGTGAACTGTCCTATCCAGGGAACGCTCACGATCCAGAAGTCCGCAACGCCGTCCCCTGTCCTCCGTGGTGACGAATTGGTGTACACCATCGATGTAGACGCGCAGAACGCTGCAGTGCACAACGTGGTCATGACGGATGATCTGCCCGTGCTGAGCAATGGAGGATTGACGAACATCTCCTTCATCACCAGCCAAGGTACGTGCAGCCGCAATGGTCTGACGATCACCTGCTCCATGGGAACCATCACTCCAGGAAACCTCGTACGTGTGACGATTATCTCCACACCTGCATTTGTTTCTGGTTCTTGTCCTTCTACGGTTATTTACAACAGGGCTCGTGCACAGGGAACAGGTGTGAATCAGGTCGAAAGTACAAATGTTCCTGTAACGGTGAACTGTCTCGGTGCTCCAAACTTGAGTCTGACGAAGACTGCTTCCACAACCTCGATTGTTCGCGGTGGACAGATGTTCTACACGCTCACCGTCCAGAACTCTGGTGTGGCTGCTGCGCAGAACGTTACCGTGACCGATAACCTCCCGAACTTGAACAATGGCACGCTCGTCATTGGAAACATTCAGACGAACCAAGGTTCATGTTCCATCAACGGAGATGTTGTCACGTGCCAATTGGGTACGGTAAACGCCAACTCTACCGTAACCATTACTATCCCCGTCACCGTGGGTGCAGTAGATAATTCCTGCAGCTCTACGCAGTCACTCACGAACACGGCGACCATGACAGCCACGGGTCAGTCGACCGAGACCAGTAACTCTGTGACGACATCCGTTACCTGCCCTGGTTCCCCGAACTTGAACATCACGAAGTCTGCTTCTGTGAGCTCCGTCACGCGCGGAGGAACGGTGACCTACACCATCACGGTCCAGAACAACGGTTCTGCAGCAGCACAGAACGTCCAGATGAACGACACGATTGCCGGACTCAACAACGGTAACGTTACGATCGGCACGCCTTCGAGCACACAGGGATCCTGTGCGATCGCTCTGCCTATTGGCGGATTCAGCGGAGTCGTCAGCTGCGACTTGGGTACCATCAATGCCGGTGGCTCTGCCACCGTCACATTTACGCTCACGATGGGCTCGGTGTCTGACACCTGCTCCAACTCCACGAACTTCCAGAACTACGCAACGGTGACTTCTTCCAATGCAGGCACGAAGACCAGCTCTACGATCTCCACGAGCGTGAACTGTCCTGCACAGTCCAATCTTTCCATCTCGAAGACCGCTTCTGCGAACTCTGTGGTCCGCGGCAACCAGCTCACCTACACGATCACCGTCAGCAATAACGGTCAGGGTGCTGCACAGAACGTTGTGGTGACGGACGACCTGCCAAACCTCAACAACGGCTCACTCGTCATTGGAAACATTCAGACGAGCCAGGGTACGTGTTCCATCAATGGAGATGTCGTGACGTGTTCCTTGGGAACAGTGAACGGCAACTCTCAGGTGACAATTAGCATTCCTGTAACGGTCGGTTCCGTAAGCGATTCCTGCTCTGCTTCACAAAATTTGCAGAACTCCGCAACGCTCACCGCTACCGGTCAGTCTGCTCAGACGAGCAACACGACGAGCACCAACGCTACGTGCGGTGGATCGTCCAACTTGAACATCACCAAGTCCGCTTCTGCGACTTCTGTCACACGCGGTGGCCAGCTGACATACACCCTCACGGTGAATAACTCCGGCACAGCTGCTGCACAGAACGTGGTGGTGACCGATAACCTGCCAAACCTCCCAAGCGGAACTCTCGTCATTGGCACAGTGCAGACAAGCCAGGGAACGTGTTCCATCCTCGGCGACACCATTACGTGTCAGTTGGGTACGGTGAACGCTTCGTCCCAAGTCACTATCACTATTCCGGTGACTGTGGGTTCCACCTCTGATTCCTGCTTCTCTTCTCAGACCCTCACGAACGTTGCCAACCTTACGGCTACGGGTCAGTCGTCTGAGTCCAGCAACTCCGTAGTTGTGACAGCTACTTGCCCAGGCAACGCCAACTTGAACATTGCAAAGACTGCTTCCACGACATCTCTCACACGCGGTGGCACGCTCACCTACACCATTGTGGTGCAGAACGCGGGCACGGCAGCAGCACAGAACGTGGTGGTGACCGATGCCCTGCCTAGCTTGAGCAATGGCTCCATGCTCATCACGAGCAACACCTCGAACGTAGGTACATGCAGCAACAACGGCAACACCGTTACCTGCAACATTGGAACACTCAACCAAGGCCAGCAAGCTGCCATCACGATTGTCGTGACGGTTGGTTCTGTGACAGATGTTTGTACGAACTCCGTGTCCATCAACAACACGGCATCGGTAGTTGCAACGAATATTTCTTCTCAGCAGAGTGGCACAGTTACGACGACGGTTAACTGTCCTACGATTAGCCAGGGCGAAATCAACATCACCAAGACAGACAACCGTTCGACTGTTGCTCAGGGTGAAACCCTCAACTACGTGATCACACTGACGAATACGGGTAACCAGTCTCAGACGGTCACTGTCACGGACGCTATCTCGTCTCTCACGACCTTCCTCTCTGCTTCGGATAACGGTTCGCTCAATGGAGGAGTGGTTACGTGGAGCAACGTTACCGTGCCTGGAAACGGCACAAAGACCCTCACACTCAATGCGCAGGTGAATTCCAGCGCAAGTAATCAGATTGTGAACACAGCCTACACGGGCACGAAGAACGCTACAGACGTTACAACGGTTCAAGGTACGACCGGCGGGCTTACGCTCACGATCACCGATACTCCAGACCCTGTAGAGCCTTGCGAACAGATCCGTTACACACTCACGTTGACGAACAACAGTTCGACCTCTGTGACGACGGACTTGAACATGAGCTACCAGTCGAATGATCTCGACTTCAGCTCGGCTACAGACGGTGGATCCGAGAACGGCAACGGTGTTCGTTGGAACAACCTCTTTGTAGGCGCAAACGGCACACGCACGGTCCAGACCACGGCAAACGTAGATTGCGGAGCCGATGATGACGATCAGCTGCGCGTGACGGCAACGGCAACCAACGCAACGGCCGAAGCTACGACGCGCGTCGATGACGACAACGGCGGCAACCAGGATATCGAAATCGATCTCACCGCTGACGAAAGCACCGTCGAGCCCGGTGATGAATTGGAATACACCATCGAACTCACAAACGATGGCGACAATGAACGCTGTGGAGATCTCGAGCTTGAACTCGACAGCGATACGAGCTTCCTCGATGCCACCAGCAATGGTGACGACGAGAGCAGTCGCCGCATTGTGTGGGATGACGTCTGTGTGGATGACGACGACGAAGAGAGCTTCCGTGCTACGGTTCGCGTTCGTTCCTCCGCCGAAGATGGTGATGAGCTCGAAGCTACGGCTACATGGCTCGACGAGGAAGATGACGAAGTCGTGGATGTCGAGGAAGACGGTGGAACAATTGATGAAGAGGATGGAGATGTCATGATCTCCAAGTCCGCAGATCGCTTCGAAGCCAACCCGAACGACGAAATTACCTACACCATCACGCTGCGCAATGACACAGACGAGGACCTCCGCAACGTTCGTGTGACAGACACCTTCCAGAGCAACATGCTCACGATTCTCGACCCAGCAGGTGGCTCACTCTCCGGTGGTCGTATCGAATGGACTGTCAGCGTCAACCGCAACCAGGTACGCACGATCGTCTACCGTGCACGCATCAGCGGTTATGTACGCGCTGGTGACATTGTGCACAACTCTGTGATTGCCCAGGGTGGCAACATGGATGGCAGCAAGAGCGCCAGCAGCGATGTGCGCATTCTCGGCCGCTTGCCACAGACAGGTGCCGGCGATTACACCAAGGATCTCGAAGACACGAGCCGCTTCCTCTCGCCGTTCCGCGGTGGTACGGATGGTGGTTCCGGATTCGGCGGATTCATGGCCTTCCTCCTTGGAAGCATGGGTCTCGCAGGTGCGGGATTCCTCGGAAAGCGCTACTTCATCTAAAGAAGATCACAACTCAAGAAGGCCGGTGACCCCGGCCTTTTTGTTTACTGTCCTTGCAGCACGTACGTCTTGATGATTTCGGGCAATTGCAGATATGCCTTGTGCATCGCTTCCTGTTCTTCTTGGGTCATCGCGCTTAGTACCCAGTTAGCCAGGTCCTGGTTTGCCGGTTGCTTGCCAATGCCTAATCGGATTCTGGGGAAGTCTTCGCCGAACTGTTCCACGATAGACTTGAGCCCGTTATGGGTGCCGGGTCCGCCCTTCATGCGTAGGCGCACTTCGCCTAGAGGTAGATCAATATCGTCGCTTACGACAATCACTTGGCTCTTGGGGTCCAGCTTAAAAAAATCCACGAGCTTGCGCACGCAGTC
>CAZDEA010000008.1:7345-11087 GCA_964504485.1 uncultured Candidatus Peribacteria bacterium
GCATCAATCCCCTTCCGGAAGGCTTTCAGGGCTTCAGCTGCTTCCGACTCAGACAGTTGATGCCCTGGCTCATGCGCGATGCGATTGCGCATTTTGTGTGCCTTCCATACGGCATCTTCGTTGGGCAGATACTTGCCTGCTTTCTTGAGCTTATCGCCCAGCGACCCCTGGAATCCTAACTCCCGGAATGTGAGGTCTAAAACAGCATCTGCTTCCAGCACGCGACGATGTGTGTCGGAAATACTCGCGAGCTGGCCCCATTTCTTTTCGATCAGTGAACGTGATGCTGTAGAAAGTTTTGGGCGAAATGCATTGCGCAAAAAGAACACCGCACAAGCAGCGAGGAGCGCTGCAACGATAATCGCAAGAATCATGTAATTCATCCGTTCTTGGGGAGCTTGGACTCGGTGTCGTGGAGCTGCGCTTGTTCAGCTACGAAAGCAGAGAGTATTTCCTGCACGTGTTTGCTGTTCTTGATGTTCTTCTTATGTAGATAGGTCTCCATACTCTGAAGAATCAACGATTCCACTGCTTTTGGTTTGTACACGTACGGCAGGCTGATGGATGTGCCCGTGGAAATCTTTTCGACTGAGATCGTCCCGTATTTCAGAATTGTCGCCAAGACTCCTTGGATTTCGTAGCTGACGCCCTGGATATCGCTGTAGAGAACCCTTGAAGATTGTCTGTGGAACCACCCGACCCAGTTGAGATCAATGATCCCTTGATCCGTAATAATCCAGGCATCGAGATAGTAATCGAAAAATTGCCTCAGCCACCACACGCCACACGCCGCGATTATTCCCAACACGATCCACAACGCAATGCCCTTGGGCCACGTGAGTAAAAGGAGCAGTCCAAATGCGACAAAAATACTGGGCAAAAACAATTCTCTCAACCCCACGATTCCGTGCTTATGCACGACGCGTGCGACGATCTCGCCGTCATCAAGATGCTTATGGAAGAGGACCGAATCCAGCATGGTTGCCAGTGTAGAGCACTTTTTCCTCTTTCGCAGGAGGTCTTCAAACTGCTGTACTTCGGCACGAACGTTTGGTTACAATCCTTGTATGGCTAAAAAACAGCAACAGACCGGGTTTTGGTACCAGCTCCTCGATATTGTCTTCAATATCGCGGTGATTGTGGCGATTGTCGGTGGCGTTCGTACATTCTTGGTCTCCCCGTTCCAAGTCGAGGGTCATTCTATGGTGGAAACTCTCGAAGACCGCGAGTACATCATTATTAATAAATTGGCGTACTACTTAGGACAGCCTCACCGCGGCGACATTGTGGTCTTTCGACCACCAACGGATCATTCGAAATATTACGTGAAGCGCGTGATCGGAGAACCAGGCGATGAAGTCACGATCCAGGGAGGATACGTGTACGTGAAACCCAAAGGCGAGGACACCGCAGTAAAGTTGAATGAGGAATACCTTAGTGATCGCAATCGTGGACATACATTCCGCCACCCTCCACAAAGTGGAGACACGTCTAAGGTGTCTTTTGAAGTTCCCCAAGGCCAGTACTTCCTCTTGGGTGATAACCGCCAGGGAAGTTTAGACTCTCGCAGTTTTATGGATAACGAAGGAACGCCGGAACCCTTTGTTGGCCAGAGCGACATCAAGGGAAGGGTGTGGTTCGTTGCCCTCCCGTTGTCGAAGGTGCATGCATTTGAGCCCCCTTCGTACGATCTGTAAGGCCTTCAGGCAGCCAAATGCGCTTGCATCAGCCTAAGCTCCAGCTATACTACGTACAGACGCCCGAAAGGGCTTTTTCACAAGCACTATGAAAGCCATCCTCACGTACCTCCGGGAATCCGTCGAAGAACTTCGCAAGGTTCGTTGGCCTACGCGCAACCAAGCTGTGCGTCTTTCGGTGATCACCGTGGTATTCGTGACGATCAGCTCCCTCTTCTTTGGACTCCTCGATGTTCTGCTTAGCCAGAGCGTCACCGCATTCCTTCGTACCCTCTTCTAATATGGCAAAGCAGGACCCGCGAGCAGGACGTAACTGGTACGTTGTTCACACCTATGCCGGTTACGAAGATTCCGTAAAGCAGTCGCTGGAACAGCGCATTGAGTCTTTGGGTATGCAGGATTACATTTTCCAAATTGAAGTTCCCAAAGAAAAGCAGCTCGTCTTTAAAAAGGGTGAGCCTGTGGAGGAAGAGCGCAAGTTGTTCCCTGGTTACGTACTCGTGAACATGATCGTGACGGATGATAGTTGGTACGTGGTTCGCAACACGCCAAACGTCACTGGTTTCGTCGGCTCCGGGAACATCCCTGTTCCTGTGACTCCAGAAGAATACGGTGTGATCGAGCGCCGCGTGGGTGAGCAGGAAACTAAGTTCAAGAGCGACTTCCAGGTGGGTGATCTTGTTATCATTGTGGATGGTCCGTTCAAGAACTACGAAGGCAGCATCGATGCTGTAGACGTGAACAAGGGTAAGGTCACCGTTCTCGTTCTCATCTTCGATCGTGAGACTCCTGTGGAACTCGACTTCACGCAGGTGAAGAAGAAGTAAGCGGACGCTTGAGCATAAACCACAGTCCTGTCGTGCGGACGATTTCTCCTGCCGTATATCCTGCGGCGACGGAGTAAATACCATGTACGGGAACCAGCATCCAGCTGCAGAGCACTGCGGCTGCTCCTCCGAGAATTCCCCAAACAGCCGGCGTGAGTGTGTTTTTACGTGCGTAGAAGGCGCGTAGCTGTAAATGGTTGATGCTTTCGAAGGGCACGCTGAGTGCATACACCGCGAGACACGTCGTAAACACAGCGAGAACATTTTGCAGATGAACGAGCCACGTAGCGATAGGAGCTGCAAGTACCAGCACAATCGAAGCGAGCACGGAGAGTGCCAAACAAATGCGTGATCCCTGCGAGTAATATCTGCGGAATTTCCCTTCGTCCTTTGTGGCAGCTGCCTGACTAAGAGTGGAATACACCGATTGTGCAATCGCAATACCAATCACACCCACAATCACCGAGGCAAAGTTTCGTGCATAGGCATTGATGGTCACCGCTCCTGTGGGGAGTCCGGACGCAATGCGATCCAGGAACAGCAACTGTACTTGGAATGCGCCAAGCGAAAGCACGCGCGGCAACATCAAAATCCCCATTTCCTTTAAGTCGGGGTGCCACAGTGCGAGTCCAAATCCACCACCGCCCATAAAGACAGCCACCCAACGAAGAATGACATAGATAAACGCTCCTGCGAGTGTGCCGTAAATCGGTCCCATGGCGCCCACGTATGGGGTCAGGAACACAGTTCCGAAAATGGTTCCGAGTGTGTAGAGAATCGGCGTAATACCGTAAATCCAGTACCGTTGAACGGTAATGAGGTACTGACCCAAGGCATTGCCAAACACGAACAAGAAATTCGTCAGGAGCGCCAAGCGGCCAAACTGAATATACAAACGCAGCTCTTCGCCCTGGAATTGCACGAGATACGGAGCAATCCTAGGGAACGCGATACCAAGCACCAACGCAATCACTCCAAAAATCATCGCAGCCATACCCATGGTGCCATTGAGGACTCGGCCCATCTCTTTGCGGTCATTCTTTGCAAAGTATTGTGCAAGCACAGGAACCAAGACGGTTCCCATGGCCGACATGATGCAAGTTTGGAAGAGAAGGTCCGAAGGCCGAAATGCGGCAATGTAGGCATCGACGACGCCTAAATTCTGTGTGAATGTTTGCGAAAGCACGCGATCACGGACCAAGCCAGCGACCGAAGCAA
>CAZDEA010000008.1:11187-15572 GCA_964504485.1 uncultured Candidatus Peribacteria bacterium
ATGTACCTCCTCCACAGGGAAATGATCTCACGCACGGCCAGAAAATCTACTTCACGCTTTCGCTGCAGTGTGAAACGTTCGAGGCTCAACGAGACCGCAGTAAAGACAAAAATGTCGGTCAGTTGGTTTTGGTCGATGTCCGTCAGGAAGATTGGTTTGCTCCGTACGTGTTTGCTATGGCACGACTTGGCATCATCAATGGATACAAAGATTCTTCCGGCAGTCCCACGGGAGTATTTGGGCCCGGTGACGCTGTTACCATCGCACAGCTGAGTAAGATTGTGCACAGCTTTATGGAAATAGAGCCTCGCGTGTTCGCACCAGAAATTCTCCAACACAAGTCAGCAGCCGGTACATGGTTCCAGGATTACATTGGCTCGGCAGAGGATCATGATTGGCGCGTATTTGTGGATCCTAATCTGGACCTCAACCGTCCGGCAACGCGTGGCGAGATTCTTGTGACGTTCTTGCAGGTATTGGATATTCCGCTCAAGTGGCCTAAAGGTGATGTTTTCAAGGATGTAAACCGCCGCACGCCGTATGCCTCTGCTATCGAAACAGCAGCTTCCATAGGCATTGTGGATGGCAAAACGGATTCCGCAGGCAAGAAGACCGGATTCTTTGGCCCAACCGAAACCATCAACCGTGCTGAGCTTTCGAAGATGCTTTCGATCCTCAACGAAAAGTACGGCACGAGGAATGCCAGCAGTTCTCCCAAGTAAACGCGCGTTAGCGCACGATGCTCGTTGCCAACTTCGTCACATCCCCTGCTCCCATAATCACGAGCAGGTCGTGTGGCTGTAGGACGCTCTCGCGCAGAAGTTTCTCGGTGTCTACAAGAGACGTACCGTTCAACGCTTCGACACCACTGCACTCAGCGATGTCATGTACGAATTTCGGGACATCCACTGCAGCAGTTTCGATTTGATGGCGCGCGTCATACACATTCGGGATCACGACAACATCTGCGCACACGAATGCTTCTATAAAATCATCGTAAAGCTTCAACGTGCGGTCGTGTGTGTGAGGTTGGAACACGCAGACGAGTCTGCGCGTGGGGTGCGCTTCGCTGAGCGCCTTGAGTGTCGCCTGAATCTCCACGGGGTGATGACCGTAGTCATCAATTACCAAAACGTCATCGAGAATGACTCCCTTTTCTTCCATACGCCTCCATGTACCCGAAAATCCTCCAAGGATCTCCGTAGCTTTTGTTGCCTCAATGCCCAATACTTTGGCTAAGGAAAGCGCAAGTTGAGCGTTCTTCTGCATGTGTTCTCCGGGAGTCTTCAAGGCAATCATCGCTTCGCTATCAGCGTCGAGGGTTTTTGCACCTGATTCTTTACTGATAGCGGCAGACTCTTCGTCGCTCACATGCGCGATTAATGTGCCATCTGTCCGCAGTTTTTGGACGAACTCCACAAACGCAGCTCGGTAGTCTTCTTGGGATTTGTAGTAATCCAAGTGATCGACGTCTGCATTGGTGAGCAAGATGACCGATGGTTCGTAAAACAAAAACGAGCGACGGTACTCACATGCTTCGAGGACAAACCATTCACTACTTCCCTGTCGCCAGTTGCGGCCATTCAGTTCCTTCAGCTTTGTTCCCACGACGACTGTAGGATCCAATCCCGCTTCGATGAGCAAGCGCGCAACCATCGCCGTGGTCGAAGATTTTCCGTGTGATCCACAGATGGCAATCAATGTTTTTCCTTTCGCAAATTCCCCCACTGCTTGCGGGTACGAAATTTCGCGAATACCCTTTTTCTGTGCGGCAACTCTCTCGGGTGCGTCGTCGGGAATCGCTTCGGAGTACACAAACAAATCGAGCTCTTCGGGTAATGCGGCCCCGGATTGATCCAGAGAGACAATAATCCCCTGACTACGAAGATCTTCAATAAGCGGACTTTCTGCTCTATCGGAGCCGAAAACGTCGTGCCCGGCCTTTCGCATGAGTGACGCGTATGCAGAGAGCCCAATGCCGCCGATGCCCGAACAGAAAATCCTCATGAACGTATTTTACATGAAAAGCTCTCAAAAAAGAGATCCGCATGACAAACCTTCTTCATTTGCTGCGTCCTTATTTCGTAACAGGATCGATGTGGATGACCGTAGCGCGATCGCGGTTACCGTTGAACTTTGTGATGCGCTTTTCGGAGAAACGAACCTTACCTGCAACAGCTGCGTGTACGGTCCAATCCTTGCCCAAGTACGCATTTGTACCAGGACGGAACTTGTATCCCTTCTGACGAACGAGGATTTCGCCTGCAGATACAACTTGGCCACCGAAGCGCTTTACGCCACGACGCTTCGCAACGGAATCTCGTCCGTTCTCGGTTGAGCCACCAGCTTTCTTATGTGCCATACCCAAGGATTTTACACAGGTTTTTCTGCCTTGCAAGCCTTAGAAAGCCCTCTAGAATGGCTACCTACGACGCGGGGTGGAGCAGCCTGGTAGCTCGCAAGGCTCATAACCTTGAGGTCGCAGGTTCAAATCCTGCCCCCGCAACCAACAAAGTACGCCAAAATGAGGTAATACAGGCTTTTTGACCTATTTTGCTTTATACGAGACTACAAACCCCTCCTCAGTTCCTCGAGCTTGGGACGGTTAAAGAGGAAAATCTGCCAGTGTTCGGATACCGGCATCTGCCGGAGGAGTTCCTCGTATGCCGCTTGTTGAGCCTCTGTGGGCGTAAAGGTGTCTGATGTAAATGGGAGAATTTTCTGGGGCTCCTGAGCGAGCACAAGCACTCGCTCGCCGACATTTACGCGTGAGAGATTTTCTTTTGCGTACTTATCTTTGAATTGTGTAGAGCGGTAGTACTCCAAATCCGCACGCCTTTTGCTAATCTCCACGCGCAATTTTTCGTTCTGAGCCGCAAAATTCACAAGCGTCTGTTCAAAGAGAACGTTACGGTAAAACGACAGAGCCAGTCCGAATGCCATAAATCCAACGACTGTCAGACCTACGACAATCGTCAGCTGTTTACTAACCGGTTCTAGGTCTCTGTACGGCATGGAGGAAGTATAGCGCGAAGAGGATATTTTCCGTACCATTTAGTCATGTCCGAAATGGGTGGCGACATCCTCGGCCCCGGAGAAGGCAGTTCAGGTGCGCCTGAGCAGTTGAGCGAAGAAGCAAAGCAGCGCTTCGCGGCATCTGCAGCAGCCATGAAAGCCATTCAGCGCGAAGAAAAGCGCAGTAAGAAGCGCGACAGCAAAGTGGTGCAAACGATTATCAAATTCCTCAATGATGATCGTTACAGCCATTTGTTTCTGCTGATTTCGCGGTTAGTTGCCCGCGATTGTCCTTCGGTATTTATTCTTTCCATCCTTTCACTCATTGATGAAGAATCTCGCGTGGTGGTCACGGAGTACTTGCAGGAAGGAGGCAAGGAATTCCCCGCAATTTCCGGCCCAAGTGTTTCCATCATGAAAGGCGGCAATTTGGATGCACAGACCAATGAGGAGCTTTTGCAGTGGGTTACCCGCATGCAGTTGGTTCTTTCGTTGGAAGCAAAAGAAATTCTCCGTCGCTTGGTGGTGGATGACGATGCAATGGATGGCACGGTTCTGCAGCTCGCAACCTTTGTAATGCAGGAATTCTTTGCGATTAAGCTCCCCAAAAAAGAGGAGCTGCCCTTTGAGCAATTGCATCCGCTTACCGCAGCGATTCTCCAGAGTGTCCTAGAGCCGTTTATGGACGAGATGGACAAAAAGGCACTGCCGAAGCGTACGAGTGATGAAGAGGATGATGAGTAAAAATGATTTTAGTTTCTCTTAAGCACTGCGAGGAACGCATCCTGACTGAGCGTCACACGGCCCATTTGTTTCATGCGTTTCTTTCCTTTCTTCTGCTTATCGAGCAGCTTATTTTTACGAGAGACGTCTCCACCGTAGAGGTAGCCCGTGACGTCCTTGCGGAAGGCAGAAACTGTTTCGCGAGCCACAATTTTGCCGCCGATTGCTGCTTGGATGGGAATGGGGAACTGTTCCTTGGGCAATACTTCCTTCAAGCGCTCACAAATAAGAGTTCCGGCTCTGTGAGCCTCACTCCTGTGCACAATGGTGCTGAGTGCGTCTGCGGGCTCTCCAAGGAGAAGAATATCCATCTTGAGCAAATCCCCTGCTCGGTAGCCCAAGTGTTCGTAGCTCATGGATGCATAGCCTGATGTTGCGGATTTCATCTGATCGAAGAAGTCCAACACGATGCCCTGGAGAGGAACTTCGAAGTGCAGAATCACGCGATCGGCATCGAGGTACTCAATAGAGGTGTTGAGCCCACGGCGTTCCTGGACGAGCGTCATGCATGCGCCCACGTCTTTGTCGCGACAGACAATTTCCATTTTTACCCATGGCTCACGCATTTCTTCAATCACGCTGGGGTC
>CAZDEA010000008.1:15672-29108 GCA_964504485.1 uncultured Candidatus Peribacteria bacterium
AGACAATTTCCATTTTTACCCATGGCTCACGCATTTCTTCAATCACGCTGGGGTCTGGAGTATCCGCGGGGTTACTAATACGTGCGACGTTGGGCTCATCGGTTTTGAGCAGGCTCGTGCGAATGTATTCTCCGGGATTACGTGCATTGAGCACGACTTCGTAGAGCACACTTGGTGCCGTGATGATCAGGTCGCAGTTGTACTCGCGCTCCAGGCGTTCTTGGATGATGTCGAGGTGCAAGAGCCCCAGGAAGCCACAGCGGAATCCATTGCCCAGAGCGGTATTGCGCTCGGGTTCCATACTCAACGCGGCATCGTTCATCGAAAGCTTCTCCAGCGACTCGCGCAGGGTTGGATAGTCATCTGCTTCGGTGGGGTACAAACCTGCGAAGACCATCGGCTGAACCTGGGTATAACCAGGAAGAGGCCTCCCATCCTCCTTGGATGAAATGGTGTCTCCTACGCGCATTTGGCGTACATCGCGCAATCCCGAGACAATGTACCCAATCTGACCTTTCCCGAGCGTTGGATCACTAATGTACTTGGGCGCGAAGTGACCGGCATCGAGTACTTCGAACTCTGTGTGGGTGCCAAGCAGATGCACCTTCATGCCTTTCTTAAATTGCCCGTCCATCACGCGCACGTAGGCAACGCCTCCGCGGTACGTATCCATGATGGCATCGAAGATGAGTGCCTGCGTTTCTCCCGGCGCAGAGTGCTCCGCAGATTTTGGTCCGGGAACTTTTTCGATCACGCGGTCGAGAACTTCCAGCACTCCCCTGCCCTCTTTTGCAGAGATCAGAAGAATATCTTCTTTCTGGCAGCCCAAGAGCTTCATCACTTCCAGCGACACACGCTCAGGATCCGCAGCTGGCAAATCAATTTTGTTCAGCACGGGAATGATCACGAGGTCATGTTCCATTGCCATGTAGAGCACCGCGAGTGTTTGTGCTTGGATTCCCTGCGACGCATCCACCAAAAGAATTGCGCCTTCACATGCAGCGAGTGAGCGACTGACTTCGTAGCGGAAGTCCGTGTGACCGGGAGTATCGATCAGGTTCAACTCCATGCCTTTGTAGTTCATGCGCACGGGTTGCAACTTGATGGTGATGCCACGCTCACGTTCCAGATCCATCATGTCGAGCGTCTGCTCCTTCATTTCGCGCATCTGCAATGTGCCCGTCTTTTCAATCATACGATCGGACAGGGTCGACTTTCCGTGGTCGATGTGCGCAATGATGCAGAAGTTACGAATGTTCATAGCGTGAGGTCACCCGCTCCACAAAGCTCCAAATGGAGTGAGGAGCTTAGAGAAGAGCAGAAGTTACAGATATTCACGCCCAGATTGTACAGATTTCGCTGCTAGAAGCGAGGAACCGCTTATCCCTGGGGAATTGACAAGAATAGTTTACCTTGTAAACTGCTTTGGTCTTCTGCGCTATTTAATCATACAGATACAGCAGAAGGCATCATCCGTCTGATCCCGATTCCTTTCATTTTTGAGCCGATTTATTTCTGCTCATGTGCATCTTGTAAGGATCAGATTCCTCCCTCCTCTCATGTGTCCCCTCGGTGAGGTATGGAGGTTGAGGTCCCCCCTGTGCGCCGCAACGCACAGGGGGATGTTTTACTTCTTGAGAAAAAGAGCATGCACAGTTTTATCGTCACGCATTTCTGGATGAAACGTTCCCGCCAAAATGTTTCCGTATCGCACAAGCACGGCATCTTTCCCATGGGTGCTGAGCACTTGTACGGATTTTCCCACTCGTGAAATCTTTGGTGCACGAATGAACGAAACCGCGATCGCCTTCTTTTCGCCTTTCAGTTTCACAGATGCATCAAAACTTTCTGTCTGCGTACCATAGGCATTGCGCTCCACCGTGATGTCGATCAATCCCAATGGCTTGGGCGCGTTTTTCCCTGTGACGTTCTTTGCCACCAAAATTGCACCCGCGCATGTGCCGTACACAGAGAGCGAGTTTGCTTTTACTCTTTTTTGAATTTCCTTCGCGAGACCAGACTTCCATAAAAACTTTGCCATCACGGTACTTTCTCCCCCGGGAATAATCAGGTGCGTGCATTGCAGGAGATCAGCACGAGTGCGCACTTCGCTGTGCGCAACTTTGAGCGCGCCGAGCACCGCAAGATGCTCAGCAACATCGCCTTGAATGGCCAAAACACCTGCGTGCATGGGCAAAGTATACAAGGAAACCCAGTCTCCCGAGAGAGACTGGGTCGTGCATCATTCGAAGATGCGAAGTGCTATGAGGGTCACGACGTAGAGGACTACCCCTACGACGCCGACCCAAAAGAGCTTCTGGGACTTGTCTTTGGCCATAGCCCCTCCTTTCTAATGAGCTATAGCAAAAGAGTAATCGCTTTTCGCCTATTTCCAAGTATTTACCAGCCTCTTTCTTGCATCTTTGTTTCCAGAGCCGCAATTTCCAGCCCTGGCATCAGCTCTCCTAAACCTGCAGATACCTCTGCAAGCTTGGCACTGTCTTTGTAGTGAATGGTCGCCTGCACAATCGCTTCGGCAACGCGCTTGGGGTCTTTCGACTTAAAAATTCCTGAACCTACAAACACTCCCTCGGCGCCCAAGCTCATGAGCATCGCTGCATCGGCAGGCGTTGCAATGCCTCCAGCAACAAAGGTGACGACAGGAAGTCTCTGCAGCTCAGCCACTTGCTCAATGAGTGACACCGGAACGCGCTCTTCTTTGGAAAAATTCTTCATTTTGTCTGATGTCATGCCCTTGAGTGCGCGAATCTCAGACGCAATTATTTTCCAGTGGCGCACAGCTTCTACCACGTTGCCCGTTCCTGCCTCGCCTTTGGTGCGAATCATCGCGGCACCTTCTTGGATCCTGCGCAAAGCTTCGCCGAGATTTTTTGCACCACACACAAACGGAATCGCAAACTGCGTTTTATCCACATGATCAAAAGGATCTGCAGGAGTGAGTACTTCGGATTCATCAATGAAGTCCACTTTGAGTGCTTCGAGAATTCTCGCTTCTGCGGTGTGCCCAATGCGAATCTTCGCCATCACAGGAATGGACACGGCTGCCTGAATTTCTTTGATCAGTTGCGGGTCGCTCATCCGCGCGACGCCCCCTTGGGCACGAATATCCGACGGAACACGCTCCAATGCCATAACGGCACAAGCGCCTGCCTGTTCAGCAATTTTGGCCTGCTTGGCATTTACGACATCCATAATGACCCCTCCTTTAAGCATCTTTGCGAGGTCTTTGCCGAGCTGAAGAGAGTTTGACGACATGAATCGTGCGTATTGTACGCAGTTGCCGATACTACATAAAGGGGTAGCATGACAGAATTCCCCCTCAATATCTTATGACAAAACCCCTTTCCACTTTGCTCGGGGACACCTGGGCATTTGTGCAGAGTCACATGGTGACTATTGTTGTTGGTGCTGTGATCTTTGGCTTGGCCCAAGGCGCAGTGCAATCTCAGCTGCAGATGAAGGCAGCCACGAAAGTGAGCCAGTTCATGGGCATGGACATGCAGAAGTTCCAGGATCTTTCCCAGCGCATGGCGCAGGGTGATCAGGACGCTGCAAAGGAATTGGAGGCTATGGGTCAGGAACGCATGGAGAACCTCGGTGGTACTCCAGAGGCACGTGAAGCAGCCATGATGGGTATGGGCATGGAAGCACTCGGCGGATTTCTGCCATCCTTTGGAATTGGCATGTTGATCTTGATGATCGTGCACATGCTCTCTGCCAGTTACTACAGCGTCGTTGCTGTTCGCGGCGTGAAGGATGTTGGTGCAGTGTTTCAGCAGGCATTTCCTTTGATCCTCCCTCTCGTAGGTCTGTGGATCTGGACGGCACTGCGTTCGTTCATCTGGATTCCCATCATCGGTTTTATCTTTGCCATCATTTTGGGCCCACGCTTTATCGCTGGTCCTGTGCTGCTCATTCGTGACAACAAAGGCATCATGGATTCCGCAAGCGAGAGCTACAAGCGCACGAATGGTTTCTGGGGCAAGATCTTCGGCAACATGTTTGTCGTCGCCATTGCTACGGCAATCATTGGCATGATCATTGGAAAAATCCTCTATCCATTCGGTGGTCTTGGCATGTGGGTCCACATGATCGTGCAGCAGTTCTTCGTTGCCTTCATGATGGTGTTCGCTGTTGAACTGTCGAAGACAGTATTGGAATCTCCAAAAGCAACTATCTAAATGACTCATACTCTTCCGCCACTGCGATACAGAACAGTCTTCGGTCTCTGTCTCGCGGTGGCGGTCTTTGGGTGTATCCCGGGAATGGGATTGCCCGGAGCGCTTTTGATACTTGTTCTCAGTCCCCTTCCATACATCTCTGTATGGTTCGAGAGTCTTCAGGGCGATGCGGGTTGGGGTGCTGCAATTCTTATGACAATTGTTGGTCCAGCGGTGGCATGGGTTGTGTATGTGACGACGTACGGCGTGTTGCCTAGGTTTTCCTCTGTACGAAGAATGCACCTGTTTTTCTGGGTGTTCTTGCTCTGTGCATGGTATGCATCTGCCCTTGTTGTTCTCGGAAGCTACGCAAAAGCGCAGCTCGCTAACCCTGATGCAGGCACGATGATGGAGTACCTTCGTTAACGCCTGTAGCCTCCTCCGCGTCTATTCTTGTGGCCTGAGCGTGCTTGCGGACGGTGCTGCTGCTTAGGAATGGGTGGAGCCGATGCATCTGCAGACACTGGCCCATGGCCAGATCTCTTCAGCGGCGAACGAATGAGTCTTTCGATATCTTGCAAGTCTCTGCGCTGGTCTGGTGTTGCGAAAGAAATCGCTTTGCCTTCGCGACCTGCGCGAGCGGTGCGACCAATGCGATGCACGTAGTCGTTTGGGTCATCAGGGAGGTCGTAGTTGATTACGAGCGTGATGCCTGTGACGTCGATGCCACGAGCGGCAATATCCGTTGCGATCAGGACTCGGTAACGGCCGGACTTAAAGCCGTCCAACGCAGCACGACGCTGAATGAGTGAGCGGTTTGCGTGAATCTCTGCTGCTTTGTGGCCTTTATCGGTAAGTACTTTCGTGATCTTCTTCGCGCCATGCTTGGTGCGAGAAAACACCAACACGGGTCCTACTTGTTCGCTGAGAAGTTTTTCCAAAAGTTCCATTTTGGCTTCTTTTGCAACCATGATGACTTCCTGCTCTACCTTTTCGGCTGCAGTACCTTGTGGCGCCACTTCGATGCGCAGAGGCATCTTCATTTCGCGGGACGCAAGACTCAAAATCTCTTTAGGCATGGTTGCACTAAAGAGCATGGTCTGACGTTCTTTAGGAACGTGCGCCAAAATTTTATCGATCTGTGGCTTGAATCCCATGTCCAACATGCGATCCGCTTCGTCGAGCACCAGGATTTTTACTTCTTTGAGTGTCACCGTCCCCTGCTGCAAGTGATCATTCAAACGACCGGGAGTGGCGATGAGAATGCGAGGATTATTGCGGAGCATCTCGCGTTGCTTGTACATAGAGGCTCCACCCACAAACACCGCCATGCGAATACCAAAGGCATTGGCAAAGGGCTGGAGAGACTCTTCCACCTGGAACGCCAACTCACGTGTGGGGAGAACGACAAGCGCTCTGCCACCGTGCTCCGAAAGTCTTTGGAGCATAGGGAGTCCGAAGGAAAACGTTTTGCCGGTTCCCGTTTGTGCGATACCGATGACGTCCTTGCCTTGAATGGCAATCGGAATGGCCTGATGCTGAATAGGCGTAGGCTTTGTGAGTTTTCGCAGGTCGAGGATCTTCAGAATGGAATCATGGATCCCGAGTTCACGAAACGTGTGCTCAGTGGTTTGTAATGGCTCGTTCATGTAGAGACCATACGCTAAAAAAGACAAAACACCTATCGTTTTTGGCTCAAATACACAGTTTTTACCTATATTTGCTATATTATTAGGATAATTTCATAATATATTTAGTGTTTGTTCTTTATGTCTTCGGAGGAGGCTGTCATGCCGCGATCAGGCTACTTTCTGCTTTGTTTGATTTTTGTTCTTATCTGTATCCCGCTGTGGGATTGGCATCCAGCTCCGGCTGCAGAGCCAAAACCCGCTGCGGAGGTGTTTGTCGGCGAGAGCGGATCGTTCGTCACATTCGTTGGTCCCACCAGGCTCACGTTTGCCTATGCGAGCGCCGAGCACGTGCAGAAAGCTGCCGATGCTTGGATGAAAGCTCACCCGGACGTCCGCGTGCTCGATTTCTCGGCATGTGTTGCTGGAGACAGGACCCCTCAGTACATCATCACTCTCAGGATTGAAAAGAAGTGATCCAGAATAAGCCTAGGGACCTCGACATTCGTCGAGGTCCTTTTATTGACTCCTCTTGGTGTCGTTCTACTCTTGTCGAATGAAATCTTTGCTCTCTGCACCCATGATCGGTGGCATCATCGGCATTGCGTACTTCTGTCTTTCTCTCGTCGTTGCTTTTGTTTGGGGTGGGGATACCGAAGGAACAATGGTCATCGCACAGATGCTGAACATGCCCATCACGCTTTTGTTTGCGGGACTTTCTACAGTTCTCCCTGTGAGTGTGACTTCGAACTTCCTCGTGCAGTTTGCGGTGGGAATCTTTGTGAACTTTTTTGTAGGCATGGGCATCGGATGGGTTCTGCAGCGCTGGAAGTCGAAAAAATAGGCTGCGTAAAACGTTGGAGCACTGGTACAGTGTGCGGGTTGTCGGGACGTAGCTCAGTTGGTAGAGCGCCTGGTTTGGGACCAGGAGGCCGCGAGTTCGAGCCCCGCCGTCCCGACCAACTTTGTCATTTTGGCCTTTATGGCACAAAAACACTCAGAGAGAAGACTCAATCAGCGCTAGACTGGCGGTGATGCTCTATACCGTTCTTACTCCGTCGCGTTCCAAGGCTCTCTCGCGGGGCCTCACGTACGAGGGGCCAGACGGTCTTTCGCCCGGTACGCATGTGCGGGTTCCTTTACGATCACAAATTGTCGAAGGAATGATCAGTGAGATTCTCGAGCATCGCGACAGCGGGACCTTTGACCTTAAATCCATTCTCGAAGTTCTTCCGGGTCCTGGCTTGCTGCCACATGTGCAACTGCAAGCAGCACAAATGATTGCCGAGCATTGCGTCTGTTCACTCAGGCAAGCAGTGCAACTGTTTTTGCCGCCCAAACCTTGGTCATCTGTTTTGCCTCGACCGCAGAAGTATTACTCGCTCGTGGCAGACACAACGGAGAGTCCTAAAGGGAAGCAGATACTTGTTATCGATTACCTTCGCCAACATGGAGAGACTCCAGAGCATCAGTTGCTCGAAGGAGCAGGAGTGTCGCAGGCAATACTTTCGGGTGCGCTAAAAAAAGGACTCGTGCACATGCAAAAAAGAATCCCGGAAGAACAGCACACGAGTGTTGCGCATCAGGTACGCGACCTCCCGGAGCTCTCCGCTGAGCAAAAGCGTGTATACGAAGCCATAGCCGCAGAAAAGCGTCCTTCCTTGCTTTTTGGTGTTACAGGAAGCGGAAAGACCGAAATCTATGCACATCTGATAGCCGATGCCCTCAAAGCCGGGAAGACAGCGGTTTTACTTTCTGCGGAGATCTTTCTTGCGGAACATTTGTTTCCACGACTCGAAAAGCTACTACCTGCGAGTGCGATTGCCGTAATTCATAGTAAGCAATCCGTGAGCGAACAGCGCGAAACATGGAGGCGCATCCGCCGCGGCGAAGTTTCGTTGGTGCTCGGTGCACGTAGTGCATTGTTTGCACCACTGACGAACATCGGCGTAATTATTTTGGATGAAGAGCATGAATGGACGTACAAGAGCGAACAAACACCGCGCTACCACGCGCGCGATGTGGCAGAGACGCTCTGCACGCTCTCATCTGCAAAGTTGGTTCTTGGTTCTGCAACACCTTCGTTGGAATCTTGGTCCAAGGCAAAAGCAGGCACGTACCACATGGCGACGCTTTCGGAGCGGTTCAAGAGTGCACCTATGCCCGTGGTGACTGTGCTCGACTTGGCGACTGCAGACTTTGGCAATCACTATCCGTTCACCAAGCCACTCATCGAGGCGATTTCTTCGCGGCTGGAGAAAAAAGAGCAGTGCGTGCTTTTCTTAAACCATCGTGGAAGTGCGAGCGCACTCTTGTGTATGCAGTGCCGTAGGAGAATCGTTTCCCCTGGCTCACAGCTGCCGTTTACGGTGCACCACGGCCAAGATGGCAGGCCGTTCTTATTGGATCATTCCTCAGGCATGACGGCACCCGTACCTTCGGAGTGCCCGCACTGCGGAAGTTTGGATATGAAAGAAGTGGGCGCCGGTACCCAGCGCATCGAAGCGAGTTTGGCCAAGTTATTCCCAGGCGCACGTGTACTCCGTGCTGACCGCGATACACTTTCTTCTGTTGAAGAAATGCAAAAGGTACTTACAAAAATGCAAAACGGCGAAGCGGATATTCTTGTGGGTACGCAAACAGTCACCAAAGGCTTGGATCTTCCAAGAGTGACACTCGCTGCCGTGCTCGTTGCCGATATTGGCATGTCACTTCCCCACTTTCGCGCTGGTGAGCGCACGTTCCAACTGCTCATGCAGCTGACGGGCCGTAGTGGAAGGCACGCTCCTGGCGAAGTCATCATCCAGACATTCCGTCCTGATGCATTGGAAGTGCAGTCAGCCGCGTTGCACGACGCAGCAAGGTATTTGGATACTGAACTCAAACTTCGCGCGGCCATGTCGTACCCTCCTGCGATGCACATGGTGCGCTTGATTCTTCGTGGTGAAGGAGTCAAGGAACGCGCACTAAACCTTAAAAAAGATTTGGAGTCGAAAGCAACAGAGATGCAGCTCAAGGCCACAGTCACCGCTGCTCCCACATTCTTTTCTGCTGGTAAAGAATGGCATGTGCTTGTGCGTGCAGATTCCTATAGAGCCCTTCTGCAAGCCATAAAGTCACACGATGCTGTGATTGATGTGGACCCGTTGGAAACTCTCTGAATTCAAGTACATGCACTCACTTTACGTCGTCTTTCATTTAACGACTCAACCATCGAACCTGTAGCACATCAAGTCCACCCTTGTCCTGAGTGACGTATGATCTTAGGAATTCCCCCATTTCTTCATGACGTTTCATAAGTATCTCGCCGAGTTTATCGGCACGCTGATGCTCACCCTTATGGTGTGGCTAACAGTCTCTGGTGTGGTCCCTGTACCAACGCCGTTCATGGCCGGTCTTACGTTGGCGCTGTTTGTGTACATGCTTGGTCACGTGAGCGGTGCACACTTCAACCCAGCGATCACTGTCGCCATGTTGAGTATTAACAAGATCAAGATCCGCGATGCGGCATATTACATCGTTAGCCAAGTACTCGGTGCCATGGCTGCACTCATGATCGGAACAACGTTCTACAGCCAGCAAGTCATGTTGGGTAGCGGAGACACGCCTATGATTGGCATTGCCGAAGGAATAGGAACGTTCATCCTCGCGTTTGCTGTGACCGCAGTCACGTTGCACAAAGTAGAGAAAGATCTTTCTGGCTTCGTAATCGGTGGAGCGCTCTTCGTGGGTATCCTCATTGCTGCTCCTATGAGCAATGCAGTGTTGAACCCTGCCGTAGCGCTGGGCATTGGCTCCCTCAGCATGACATACGTGTTGGGACAGATCGTGGGCGCCATTTGTGGCGCGTTTGTCGCGAGCTTGATCTACGGCGAAAAGGTCAGCTTTGGCGGAAAGTAAAACAGGAAGAATACAAACCGGGGTCGCAAGGCCTCGGTTTTTTTATGCGTTTCTTAAGTGATGCAGAGCAATGCCTGTGGCTACAGCCACATTCAAAGACTCTTTTGTCCCGAGCATGGGAATCATGACGACGGCATCGGCGAGTGAAAGCACTTCGCCCGATACACCTTCGATCTCGTGACCCACCACAAGGCAAGTCTTTCCTTGTGGCACATACGATTGCAGCGGTACAGAACCGGGCGCTAGCTCCAGCGCGACGATCGTCCAGCCCTCGGCCTTGAGTGCCGCAAGAACTTCCACGGGGCTTTTGTGTGACTCAAATGGGACGGTCTCCTCTGCGCCAATAGCCGTCTTGCTGATTTCTTTGCGCGGAGGCGTTCCGGTGTAACCGGTGAGATACAGCATTTCTACGTTGAGCGCGTCGCACGTACGAAAAAACGCACCCACGTTCCAGAGGGACCGGATGTTATGAGCAAGAAGGCGAATGTGACGCTCCATACTTACACTTTCATGAGTTCCTCATCCTTGTGCTTGGAGGCTTCTGCGATGGCGTCGTTGGCTGCATCCGTAGCCTTCTGGAGCTGCTCCAACAAGGTCTCGCGAACGTCTTCATCTTTCTCGGCCTTAATGGCGTCCTGCGCATCCTGACGGTGCTTGCGCACGACGATGCGAGATTCCTCTGCGAGCGTAGAGACAACCTTCTTCAATTGAATGCGACGCTCTTCGGTCATCGGTGGCAGGTTTAAACGAATGGCAATGCCATCGTTCACCGGGTTCACTCCCAGGCTCGATTGCTGAATCGCTTTCTCAATATTCTGCATCACGGACTTATCCCATGCTTGGATGATGATGCTGCGTGCGTCTTGCACGCTGATACCAGCCAGGTTCTTGAGAGGCTGGCGCTGACCGTAGGCTTCGACATCAATATGCTCCACCAATGCCGCGTTTGCGCGACCGGTCTGGAGCTTGGCGAACTCGCCGAGGAGATGCTGCTGGATTCCTTCGCAGGCAGCTTTGAATTGGGCAATACGTGTGTCGTCCATAGGGCACAAGTATCACGTATAAAGTATGGAGTATCAAGTATGGGAATACCCATCCAGATGCATCATTTCTTATTTGTGCACCAATGTCCCTACCTTCTCGCCCTTTGCCGCTTTCAGCAGAAGGCCATCTTTGAAGAAGTTGAAGACGACAATGGGCAAGCCCTGATCTTCGCATAGACTAAAGGCAGCCTGATCCATCACCGCCAAATGATTCTCCATAGCTTTGGCGTAGGTCAGCTCGTCGTACATCACGGCATCGGGGTTTGTGCGAGGGTCTTTGTCGTACACACCATCCACATTCGTAGCCTTCAAGAGCACATCGCAGCTGAGCTCCAGTGAACGGAGTGCAGCAGCGGAGTCTGTGGTGAAGTACGGGTTTCCTGTTCCACCGGAACAGATGACGATGCGCTTTTTTTCCAAGTGCCTTAGTGCGCGGCGCTTGATGAATGGTTCTGCGAGCTGTGGAACATCCACGGCAGAAAGCACGCGTGTTTCGGCGCCAAGTGCCTCCAGTGCAGACTGCAAAGCGACAGAGTTCATGATGGTTGCGAGCATGCCCATGGCATCGCTGGCTGTGCGTTCGATGCCGCTGTCCTTGGTATCGCGAAACCTCCAGATGTTTCCTCCTCCCACCACGATCACGATTTCGAGACCTAATTCGCTCACGGCAAGAATCTGCTTTGCGACAGCATCGAGCGTGGGTCTATTGATGCCGTAGTCCTGTGGCCCGCAAAAAACTTCGCCGCTGAGCTTCAGCATGATGCGCTTGTAGGTCGTCGTTTTGGACATGAGTTGTGTGGGGAGGTTCTCGTACTAGTATAGCGAAAAAGTCGCAAAAACGCTAAACTGTTTAACAAGTGCCCCGGTAGCTCAGAGACCGCTGAGCGCTCGCGCGAAGCGTCATAAAACAAGGCCTGCTCGTTGAAATCGATCATCTGTACAATCACCACCCAAGCCGCGGTAGCTCAGAGACTGCTGAGCCCTTGGGCGAAGCATCAAAGAAAAAGGCTGCTCGTACATATCGATCATTGCAATGTCTGTGACACATGCCCCGGTAGCTCAGAGGAAGAGCAGGAGCTTTCTAAGCTCTTGGTCGTAGGTTCGAGTCCTACCCGGGGTACCATTATTACCACTCACATGCTCGAGCAACCTCACACTCAACGGCAATTCGCAGATATCACCAGAGAGGCATTGCAATCTGGACTCAGCCAAAAATTACTAGATCAGTTTTGTCGAGCTCGAAGCATGCGGCTGGCATTGGATGATTGCAGTTTTGAACTTCGAAGAATTATGTATGGAAGTAACGAAAGTATTCATATTCTTTTGCGTAGGAATCCACCTTCAGATGATCAGAGCACAGAACAAAGCGATAATGGTCGTCCTCCCATAGCAATGCATCACATAGATATGGATTTGAAAACTTCAGTTTGTAAAAAGGATGTGGAAGTACTGACTGATCAAGAAATGATGGTCATACGAGAAGCTATGACGAGACTTCTTGATGTTCCCAAAGGGCAATTTTAAAAGAATCCGCTATCTTAGTACTTGCACATCCGGATTCTCCGGCACGAGCTCCACAAGCTTACTGAGAATGTCTCTCGCGAGTTGCATGTCGATGGACGGCAGCACCTCCCGCCCTGCGAAGAGCAGCACTTTTACCGTCGATGGATCCCCTCTTAGTTGTCGCTGCGTCACGTGCGGCAACATTTTCCTCAGCACATCTGCGAGTTCCTTTGGTTTACCCAGTGAACGGTACGACCCTGCGGCGTTGGTGTACGCAACAAGATTCTCTGGATCGTGCTTCATAGAGACTTCGTAATGCGCGAGCGCACTTTCGTAGTCCCCTTTTTGCGCATCAAGATAGCCAAGCCCCACATGTGCGAGACCATTGTACTCATCCACATCTGTCACGTGCTCGTACATGGTGACGGTGTTTTTCCATGCGTACCCATACTCATGCGTGCGCCAACCAAAAAGCACTATCCATATTCCCACGACAATCAGCAAAGGCTTTGTGAGTGCCTTACGTCTTTCTGCGAGCGATACAAACCCCCAGAGACCAACGAGCAACAAGCCGATCATGGGCAGGTAGCCGTATTTTTCGGATGTCCAAAAGAGTAGCCCCGCTTTTTGCGCAGCGGTGTATGTAGGAGCAAGAAACAGGAAGAACCAACCAAGACCAATCGCAAGCAAAGGGTCTTTGCGCCTGGCAATAAAAAAGAGCGATACAAGACCCAGAGCAACGGTCACGATCATCGAGAAAAGAAAGACAGGATCTCCTAGCGTCACAGGAGTTTGTTGATGGAGGAATGCATTCTGCGTCCACGGAAGGACAAAGTGCATCAACTGATATGCAGTCCCCTTTGCTGCAAGGAGAATCATCGTTTGGAGGCCAACAGGAGCCAAGAACTGCTGCGCGCCGAGAGTGCCTACATAGATAAAGAGTGCTGCCACGATGAGCATCGGAAGCTTTTCGATGATCCACCTCCATGACCATGATCGACCGGTAGCCCAATCCATTGCGAGGAAGAGCAGTGGCAAGGGGAAAGATCCTACTTTTGTAAACAGCGCTGCAAAGCACGCCACCGTCGACCAGATAAGCATCTTGGTCTGATCTCTTTCTAGGTAACGCACGTACGCATGAATACTCAGGAGAGAAAACAATGCACACAGAAGATCTTTGC
>CAZDEA010000009.1:0-10541 GCA_964504485.1 uncultured Candidatus Peribacteria bacterium
GGGGGGCAGTATGCTCACTTGATTGCGAATCGCGTCCGAAGGCTCGGCGCATTTTCCGAGATCCGCATTGCAGGAACACCTGCACGCGAACTCCAGGATGCTGCAGGCATTATTCTCTCCGGCGGTCCACAGAGTGTGTACGAGAAAGGGAGTCCGCAGGCCGACCCCGCAATTCTCGAATTAGGCATTCCCGTCCTTGGTCTTTGTTATGGTCACCAGTGGGTGGCACAAGCATTGGGTGGCGAAGTGAGCCCGGGCAAAGTGAAGGAGTATGGCAAAGCAGAGTTGGAAGTGACGCATCATGATGACTTCCTCTTTAAAGAAGTTCCTAAGTTCTCCACGGTGTGGATGTCGCATGGGGACGAGGTCACCAAGCTCCCCGAAGGCTTTGTGCAGTTGGGCAAAACCACCACCTGCGAGAACGCTGCTTTTGGCAACACAGAGCGCAAAATCTTTGGTTGTCAGTTCCACATGGAAGTCACGCACAGCGAGCACGGCATGCGCATGCTCCGCAACTTCGTGAACCTCTGTGATCACGCTCCATGGCAGCTCACGAATTTCGTCGAGCACATATCGGAGCAAATCAAAAAAGAAGTTGGTGATAAAAAAGTGTTCATGCTTGTCTCTGGCGGAGTGGATTCCACTGTCGCGTTCACGCTGCTCAATAAAATTCTTGCACCCGATCAAGTGCGAGGATTACTGGTCGATACCGGTCTCATGCGTAAGGACGAAGTGCGATTGATCCAAGATGCATTCGAAAAACTGGGCGTGAAAAATCTTTTCGTTGTCGATGCTTCCGAAGATTTCTTCAAGGCCTTGGAAGGTGTGTTCGATCCCGAAGAAAAACGTAAGCGCATTGGCGATACATTTTTGGACGTTCAGAAATACGTGATGGATGGCATCGGCATGACGTCCTGGAAGGCAGGATCTTGGGTGCTGTTGGGGCAGGGGACGATCTACCCCGATACCATCGAGACCGGTGGCACAAAGCACGCAGATCACATTAAAACGCACCACAACCGCGTTCCTGCTATTCAAGAAATGATCGAGAAAGGCCTCATCATTGAGCCTCTCAAAGAACTCTACAAAGATGAAGTCCGCATGCTGGGCGAGCAGCTCGGACTCCCGCACGATCTTGTGTGGAGGCACCCGTTCCCAGGTCCCGGTCTTGGCGTTCGCATTCTCTGTGCAGCGGATGCAAACCCTGTCTCGGTCATCGACCCCGAAGTACAAAATCGCATCGACACCATGATCCCCAAACTACATGCGGCACTGCCTGTGCGCTCTGTAGGTGTGCAAGGCGACGGCCGCACGTACCGCCATGCCGTGAGTCTCTTCAGTCATCACCCCACAGTCATCACGCCGGAGCACATTGCACTTGCGACCTCTATTCCCAATGCCATCCCCGTCTATAACCGCGTGCTTCTGTGTACGTCACACGACACACCGCCCGAAATTGTCTTCACTCCCGGTTACCTCACGCGTGAACGTGCGGATCTTCTGCGCGAGGCGAATCAAATCGTGACGGATGAAATGCACGCAGCAGATCTCTACGAAAAGATCTGGCAGTTCCCCGTTGTGCTCCTGCCATTTGGTACAACTCCAGGCGGTCAATCCATTGTCCTGCGTCCTATCAGCTCGCAGGATGCCATGACAGCCAATGCCTTCGTGCTTCCGGAGCCAGTTGTGGATCAAATGACCAGGCGCCTAAAAGATCTGCCAGGAATCGATATTGTGTACATCGACCTGACCAACAAACCACCAGGAACAATCGAGTGGGAGTGATCACTTCTTTTTCCCGTTTGCGTAACCGTAGTGCGCGAGTAATTTCTTGGTCGACCAGAGTTTGCGGTCGTCCCATTTAAGCCCCAGCATCTTTGCTGTCTTGCGAATGGTTTCGATTTGCTGCGCTTCAATTTCGAGATACGTACCAATCTTCATCGGTTGGTACATATCATCAATATCCACGTATGCCCTTTCTCCATCCACAAAGATCTCTTGCGAGATGCGCAGCTTACGAACTTCTTGAATAACATCATGGATACCATTCATTTCCAACATGTTCAGCACTTGTTTAATTGTGGTGCCTTGAACGTAGACGACGTTTTGCTCATCACAGAGTCGAGCATCTCTTACCTCTTGCTCAGTCTTGATCGTCCACTCGATGACATCGGGCCTCTCCTCTGCGCGCAGTCTACGTACACGGTTGGTCACTCGGTCATCATTTTTTTTCGAAGGGTCTTTTAAATACACCGCTTTTATTTTTCCATCAAAATTGAGAGTTGTTCGCTGACGGGATAAACGATCGAGAATATCCTCACGATCTACCTCGAGAAATTTGGCTTCAAGTTCCTGACCTGATGCGCTCATAGGAGGGTCATTTTCGCCCTTTTCTGCGTCTATTGTCGAGCAATTCCGCTACACTGGCATCCAACACATGGCTGACGCGTTACCACCAGAGGCACTGATTGCAGAACTCGTGCGCAAAGCGCAGGGGGGCGACACCGAGGCGTTCGGGAAAGTCTACGATCACTTCTTCGATTCCGTGTATCGGTACGTGTCCTTCCGCGTTCCCAGTGAACTCACAGAAGACTTGGTCGCCGATATTTTTGTGAAGGCGTGGGAAAAATTACACCAGTACTCTGCGCGTAAAGGCGTGCCGTTTGGTGCGTGGGTGTTTCGTATCGCACGTCATACCGTCATCGATCACTACAGAGGCAATGAGCAATTGGAAGAAGTTCCCGAGGATATTGTCGATACCGATCAATGGAACCGCGCCGAGACGCGCACCGAGCGCAATGATCTTCTGCGTGTTGTGCGCAGCGCCTTCGATGAGCTCACGCCCCGGTACCGCGAAGTGCTCACGCTCAGTTACATTGCAGAATTGCCCACAAACGAAGTTGCGCGCGTGCTCAAGATGACCGAAGGGGGAGTGCGCATCCTCAAAATGCGCGCACTGCGAAAATTGCAGGATTTTTTGCCTCCGGAATTCCAATCAGAATTCCAAAATAAGCCGTAACAGAAGCCATAATTCCCCGTTTTAACACACGTCATGGACCATCAGAGTATTTCCCCGGCAGGTAGCGAGCACCAGAGCGAACAGGTGCTCCGCAAAGCCGTACAGGGACTCAGTCCAAAGAATCGGCTTCAGGAAGCCATAAAGTCAAAAGTCCTGACGCGCATTGAACACCCCCAGGTCTTCGCCCAGGTCCGCGATGCCCTCTCGGCAGAGGCGGGAACCCAGGAGACGGTTTGGAAGCGTATTAAACAATCAATTGGAGATCATGCAACTTCGAGCCTGCTCGATCGCGTGCGTGGCATTCTCACTCCTTCCACCGAGCAAGCTGCGTTGTGGCACCGTGTGTTGGAACGCATCAGCATGCCAGAGCGTTCGTGGACACTCACTCCTGTTCTGCGGTACGCAGCAACCTTTGTGTTGTTTGCATTTGTTGTGCGCATGAGCCCTGTGCTCTTCGCGCCACCGATTGCAGCCAAGACCGATGTTGAACTGCGCCCATCCCACGATGTGAGCGTGCTCATTGGCGGATTGTTCCAGCCCGTGAATGACGCCGTGACGCTCGAGCGCAGTGCGCTGATCCAAACAGGAGCAGATGGTGGAGCCACTATCATCTTGCACGATGCTGCTGTGTTGCGTTTGGGACCCAGCACCACGCTTGCTCTGCACGATGTCTCTGATCGCCCCAGTACCAAGTACGCTCCCAGCATGACGCTGTACCGCGGAAAGTTATGGGTGCAGGCATTCCTCGGTGGTCGTAACCAGCCGCTGACTGTGGGATCCGAACAGGGAATCGTTCAAGTGAAAGAAGGCAGCGTGGCCCTGGTACAAGGAGGCGACGAGGAATCCGTAGGAACCGATATTCGCGTCTGGAACCGCAGTGCCACCATTGTGCGCACGGGCGAGACCATCACGCTCTTCGCTGGTGACCGTGTGAGCTTGCAGACCGATGAAACCGCTTTCGTGACCAAGATGCCTCATGCAATAGATGACGCATGGACAAAGGCCAACCTTGCGTCCGACCTCGTGCATCAAAAAGAAATCGCCAGGTTGCAGCAGCAGCGCTTGGCATCGCAAGCAGGCTTCTTGCCGAACTCTGCCATGTATCCCGTCAAACGTTTGGCCGAACAAGTGGATGTGTTGATGACCATTGGCTCCGAGGCAAAAGCAGAGAAGCTCTTGCAGCAAGCCGAGACGCGCCTGAGCGAAGCAGCAGCACTCCTGGAACAGGGTAGCGTGCAGGATGCACAGGCATCGTTGGCCGAATACAAGCAGACCATCCAAGAAGTAGCTGCAGGTTCCGGTGGCACTCTTGTGCAGTCGCTCGTTGCAGAACGCGCGGCACAGGTTTCGGAATCGCTCTCGGCCGCACTCCCGGATGATGGCGTGTACGCCGTAAAAGAAGCAGTGCTCGAGACCACCACCACCTTCCCCAGCGAAGATGAAACCGCAGATGCGTACGACGTAGAACGTGAACTCCTGGCAGACCAGGTCGCAGCACTCGTGCGTAAGGTGGGCGAAGCAGCAGACGTGCGCGAATTGCGCCGCGAAGAGCAGCGCCTAACTCAAGCTGTCGCCACACTCCGCGAGGAATCCAAGGGTATTCCTGTGACATTCTTCGAAGAGGCTCGTACGACGCTCATCCGCATAGATAGCGAGATCACGGCTATCGAGGCACGCCTGAACATCATCACCACAGGTTCTACACTGCCTATCTCGCAGAAGGAACTCACCGATGCGCAGGTCGATTCGTACGTCAGCCGCGTGCTTGGTCCTTTGGGCACCGTGTCGCAGTTGCGTACCAAGCGTAACGAATTGCACATCTCGCTCATGGCACTCCGTGGCCACCCCGATGCCGGTCGTATTCTCCGCCGCCTCAAGAAGTCTCTGCAGCCCGAACTGCAGCACTACGTCGACCTGGAAATTGGGCTATTGAACAATCAGATCGAAGGCACGACGGTGCACCAGGCAGCACCGGAGGAGCCAGAAACCATCGAGTAGTCACATCTGTTGTGCGTTTTGGAGTGCTTTTGGCACTTGATCCCGTATTCGTAATACATAATACTTTGTCGTCTCAGCAATTTTCCGAATCCTTTTATGTACACCATTACCGATCTCAAGCCCGGCCGCGCCATTAACATCGACGGCGAGCCGTATCTTGTTGTTGCCTCGCAGTTCGGTCGCAAGAGCCAGAGCAAGGCGAACATGCAGTGCAAACTTAAGCATCTCAAAACAGGCGCTATCCTGAGTAAGAACTTCCAGGGCAGCGAAAAGATTGAACCTGCAGACGTGGGTTACCGCCACATCCAGTACCTCTTTAGTGATCCCGATACCTGCACCTTCATGGACTTGGATAACTACGAGCAGTTCCCATTGCCCAAGGATGCTTTGGAAGAGCAGATGGGGTACCTGACCGAAGGCATGGAGCTCGACGCGCTGATGTTCAACGACAGTCCTATTGGTATCAAGCTGCCATCAACGGTTGTCCTCACTGTCAAAGAGACTATCCCGGGTGTGAAAGGCGACACCGCCACCGGTGGTGGCAAGCCAGCCACCATGGATACGGGCTTGGTCGTCACGGTGCCGCTGTTCGTGACCGAAGGCGACAAAGTGAAGATCAACACCGAGACCGGTGTGTACATGGAGCGCGCGTAACAGGATTTACTCCTTTGTGTTCCTTCGAGTCGCTTCCTCTAGTATTGCCTGTCGCAAGAAGCAGTTGAGCCGAGCAATTGTTTTGCCGGTATCCGTTTGATGCAGTGCGAGATCTTCTGCACTTGCCGGTTCATATCCTTGCATCTCGTGTACAGGACATTCGTTCGTGGGAGACTGTTCCATAGGAAGAAAGGGAATTAATCGCCGTCCAAATCTTTGCGGCTGCGTCCGGTATTCAGTAAATGACCAATGCGCGTGAGATATCCTTCTAGGCCATGCTTCACGTGTTTCCAAGCCTCATGCTCCGTACGTGAATAATTTTGCGCAACAGGTGACTCAAGCGTGCCCTGGTTGTCTTCGGGGGTGTGATGCGGGGAATGCATGATGCGTAGGAGAAAGAGGATTAATCCTCATCGGCTAACAAGGTTTGGTCGCGGAACATGTGGGCGAACCGTGCGCGACTCCGCAAAATCATGGAAGCTTGCTGACTGGAGATGACAATCTTTCCGTTAGGACCGGTGTTCACTACATTGTGCGGTTCCTCGAGTCCTTCAATTTCTTCGATGAGGTCTTGTCTTGCATTGAGCATGGCTGTTGTCATAAGGATTCGGGTGAAGAAGTCCCGGGCATGATAGTTTTGCTTTCGTGTTTGCAAACCAGACCGAGCAGCGAAGTCGACACACGCAAGATTTTTCCCTTTGCACAGCGAAAAATCACATCCTTGTGAAGTGTGATGGAAAGTAAAGTTTTCGGCCTCCGTAAGCCAAAAATAGGCAAACCATCCTTTACGTTACTGCATCTTCTTCATCAAGATCTCGTTCACCTTCCCGGGGTTCGCTTGGCCTTTGGATTGCTTCATCACCCAGCCCACCAGTGGTCCCAGTGCAGAAGCTTTGCCTGTCTTGAACGATGCAACGGACTCTGCATTCGCAGCAATTGCTTCGTCCACGAGCTTCTCGATGGCGCTGTCGTCACTGATCTGACCCATGCCTTCTTCGCTGATAATCGACGAAGCGTTCTTGCCGGTTTGGATCATCTTCTCCAGCACGGTCTTGCCGGTGTTTACCGAGATCGTTCCATCACCAATCACCTTTGCCAGTTCTAGGAGAGCTTCTGTCTTGGGTGCATCGTCCAGCGTCTTATTATTGGCGTTGAGGAATCCCATCATTTGGGTCAGCACCAAACTAGAGGCGCGCTTGGCATCGCCGGTGCTCGTGCGGATGGCATCGAACCGCTCGCGGAGTCTTGGCTCATCGACAAGCATCACGGCTTCTGCACCTGTAAGGCCCAGTGCGCGGTACTCGTTCTTTTGTGTGCGGGGGAGAGAAGGCAGCGTGCTGCTCATCTGTGCGATTAACTCTGCAGAGACGGTCATTGGGGGAATGTCTGGCTCGGGGAAGTAGCGATAATCGGCAGCATCTTCTTTGTCGCGCAGCATCCTGGTTTTTTCTGCATCATCCACCCAGCCCACCGTGATGTTTCCCTTCAGTGGACCGCCTGTTTCTTCCCACAAGCCGCGCAGGCGTTTTTCCTCGTACTGCAGCGCTTTTTCGAGTGCCTTAAACGAGTTCAGGTTTTTGATTTCGCTGCGAGGATTCAACTTGGTCGTGCCCTTTTCGCGCAGAGAAATAGAGGCATCGAAGCGCATCATGCCTTTGAACATGTCGGCTTCACTTGCGTTTACGGCCACCAAAATTCTGCGGAGCTCTTGAGCAAAGGCGACTGCTTCTTCTGCGCTCCTCAAGTCTGGCTCTGTGACGATTTCCATCAGCGGAGTTCCTGCGCGGTTGTAATCGCACAAGGTCGCACTGCCGCGGTGGGTCAATTTTCCTGCATCGTTTTCCATGTGCAGGCGCGTGATGCCACAGACTTTGCCTTCTTCTTTTGCCGTGCCATCCGCTGCCACGATGTCGTATTCGACCATGCCCTTGGAAGCGAGAGGGAAGTCGTACTGCGAGATTTGAAAACCCGAAGGGAGATCGGGATAGAAGTAGTGCTTACGATCAAAGTGGCTCTCGGGGTTTACCGTGCACTTGAGTGCGAGCGATGCGCGCACAGCTTTGAGAAATGCTTCTTTGTTCGGAACAGGCAGCGTGCCGGGGTGACCCATGCACACGGGGCAGACGGTTTCGTTGGGTCCTTTGTTCCAGGCATCGTTGTTGCAGCCGCAGAACATTTTCGTCTTCGTGTTCGCTTGCGCGTGGACTTCCAACCCGATGATGACTTCCAGCTCGGCCATGTCGAGATTTTAGCTTTGGGAAGCGGTGAAGAGCAATGCCAGCTCAGAAGATTTGCTCTGCGCTTCTGTTAGCCTAAAGTTGGCACATGCCTGAAGCATTTCGCGACCATGCAGAGCTTTCTGTTGTCTCCGATGAGGAGTTGATGGAGCAAATTGTGTTGAAAGATGAAGCGAGTTTTACGGAGCTCACGCGTCGCTATTCCGGATATCTATCTGCATATTTGCGTCAATACATCGGGAATGCTGATGATGCAGATGAGATTCTCCAAGAGTTATTTCTGAGTGTGTGGGCGAAGGGAAATCAATTTAAACAGGGGAATAAGGTGCGGCCTTGGCTCTACTCTATCGCGACCCATAGGGCGATCGATCTTCAGCGCAAGGCAAAACTCAGAGAATCTCGCTTACTCGATACAGATCAACTCTTTGATGAATCGGGCGATCCCATCACCGTGCTCGATGTCATTCCCGACCGCTCAGAAAGAGTTCTCAACTTCCCAGATCACATGATTGAAGAAGTGCGTCTGGCAGTAGGCGCTCTTACGCCCATTCAATCTTCTTCCATACAGATGGCCTACTGGCAGGATTTACAGTATCAAGAGATGGCAGATATTCTCCGCATCCCTGTAGGAACAGTAAAATCGCGACTGCATTCGGGCGTGAATGCCTTACGAAAGAGTATGGGTACCTCCGTCTTGTGAGCACATTGCCTGTTTGATTTTTAGCTTTCCGGAGCCATTTTTGTGTATGTCACCTATGAATAGTTGCTCTGAGCTTGTGCGGGTCTAGAGTGGGTGTATGAGCGAACAGCCCCACCACGCTCCCGAAGAAATTCAGCAGGGAATGACTCTGGATGATGTGCATGCACAGATGAGCGAAAGGCTTGTTCCTTTTTTACGGGGAAAAGGATTTTCGAGTCATGATGCTGAGGATGCAGCACAAGAGGCATTCATGAGACTTGTGCAGCGTTGGCCAACTCTGAGAGAAGCCTCTTCAAATGAAATTTATGCATGGTTGTATGCCACTGCTCGCAATGCAGGCATCAGCGCACTGCGTAAGCGCAAACATTGGACTCTTTTAGATGATAAATTGGAAGATACGCACCTTGAAAAAACTGAATCCAAGAATGAGATAGTGACAACAGAGGAGATTGAACAAGGGCAACAGCAGTACCGTTTGGCGACCGAATATATTCTTCGTGCATTTGATTGCCTTCCTCAAGAAAAAACAACACTCCTCTTGGGTGTCATGCAAGGAAAAAAGCAGAATGTATTGGCTCGGGAAATCGGGGTACACGAGAGTGGGGTGAGTAGAAAACTCGCGACCATATATCAAGAAATGAGGACAGGTCTTCTTGGGGAGGGTATAACCCACGAAGTCTTGCAGTTTCATAGCATGTAGCTTCTTTCCGCAGTTGGAAGGCAAAGAGGGTCTGCAGCCAGCTGAATGTTTGCCGTGAGATGTTCTCCGTCTAGAGTATGCCCCATGCCTTTGGAAGGATCCTCTTCATTTTCGGTACCCGAAGAAACACTAGCGCCTGATCAAAGTCAGGAGACTGGCCGCGCATCATTCGAACATTTTGATTTTGAAAAAGAGTTACAGAGAGTGCAGCCCATATTATATGCGACAGCCTTGCAGCACATGCGAGATGCCCAAGCTGCAACCGAGGTGGCGCATGATGCCAGTATTCGTGCCTTCATGAAAATCGATCAGCTGCGCGAGCCCAAAGCGTTTGTTGGGTGGATGAGACAGATCGTTATACGTTTGTGTCTCAATCGACTTACACGCAGAAAAATTCATCAGGCTGCGGAAGGTGTCTTGGAGAATGAAATCTCTCGTAACGAAGGAGATGACCCGGCAAGTGGGCTGCTCGCAGACGAGTTAGGAAGTATGGTACGCAGGAGCCTAGGGAAAATTTCCCATTTTGATCGCGATACGCTCATGGCGTTTTACTTTCATGGGCAAAGCGTCAAAGAGATTAGCGAACTTCTGCAGATTCCCGAGGGCACGGTAAAGAGGCGCCTGCACGTGGCGCGAAACAGGTACAAGACTGTCCTTCTGAAGAGCGCATATTTTCTTCAAGGAGCCGAATTTTCTCAGAGCGCTCGCACTCCGCTGGGTACGAGTACAAAAAAACTTGCGACTTCTTTAAAATCTCCTAACGTTGCCAGCATGTCAAATAATCATCCCGATGTACCCACAACTGCCGATGCTATTTGGACGGAATTCAAGCATGCCGCCAAAAAGGATTTGGGAACTTGTCCGATAGCTACCTTTACCGATTTTCAAGATATAGCTACAGAATGGGAGAATGATGCCGACGTGCGAACGAATCTAAAGAGGCAGTACGGAAAAGGCGCAGTGCAGTTAATGGAGACGTATAGCCGAAAATTGCGAGCAATCTTGAACCCAACACAAGGAAAGACTCCTGGAGCAGGGCTTACCATGATGGCATTGCTTCGATCGAAAACGAAAACGTTGAGCGACCTTACCTCGCAAGAGCGTGCGACATTTAGGGATGAACTTCTCGAGGCAACTACAGATCCCAAGGGACCTGGGTACGACGGCTTGCTGCTGGAATTTGGACTCACAGATGAGACGTTTGGTCAGCTCTATATGGAAGATCAGGATCCA
>CAZDEA010000009.1:10641-24162 GCA_964504485.1 uncultured Candidatus Peribacteria bacterium
ATTTGGACTCACAGATGAGACGTTTGGTCAGCTCTATATGGAAGATCAGGATCCATCAAGAGATGAGGTTCCTAAGTCCACACCCAAGCTCACAGTTGTGCCATCTCCACTTCCGCCTCCTGCTCCAGTTCCAACTGTCGTCCATACAGGTGCTGAGGAGAATGGTAAGCCTCCGCAGAAGCCCGCTGTTCCAGAGCGCGATACTCGTACGGTGTTGCAGCGTCTCCAGGCTGGCGCCGTGGAGTTCACAGATTTGTCCCTCGAAGATCTGGGGTTGTTTGTATCACAAGTCAACGAAAGCACAGACTTCGGCAGTAACGACCATACGCTCGTGGAAGTATTGAGAACGTGCAGAGTGCCCCGCATCATTTACAGCGAATTGGTGACCCCGGCGGGTAGAAAGGCATACATGGAGAAGCGACACGGGAAAGATCCTGTTCCTTCAAAGCCTTCACAGGGTGCCTCACCACCAGCTGATAGGGGATTAGACGATTCTGATACATTCCCAAAAAGGAATGTCGAATTAGTTCCATCGAATGTCCTCGATGATCCAAAAGGAAAAAATGCATTCGCAGTGTTGTATGCAGCTGCAGACATGTTCTCTGAAAATGCTGACGCCGCAAAGCGAGAGCTCTTGCACATTTTCTCTCTCGAAAGAGATGCTATTGCTGGATTTGATCTTCCGAAATTGCGCGGTGCGCTAGATGTATTGCCGACAGTAGGGGAAAGGAAAGGAAAGCGTTATCCTGCAGCTTTCAAGAAAGCGCTGGTTTTGCTTTATACAAATCCTCAGTGGGCTGTGCGACGCAGTAAAACAAGACTGCTGGATTGTGTAGATGTTACTAGTCCTACCATTCTTCAGTGGATGCAGGATACAAGCCTCGAACAAGCATGGTCTGAGGACTACGCCGTACCCATGAAACTTTCTGATGCGCAGGCCTCGCATGAGGCAGACGACGATGCTAGCCCGACAGCTCCAGCTCGCGCGGTTCGTCCTGTGCAAGCTGCAGCATCTCACGAACACCTTGAGCACATCTCTGCAGCTTCTGAGGCTGTTCAGATAGAGCAGCTCACACGGGAGATGACGACTCTGAGGGCTCAGAAAGAACAGGCCGAGCAATCACTCCTAGAGATGCAGGCGCAAAAAGAGCAGTCCGAAAAATCCCTGCAAGCATTGCAGCAGCAAATGGAAGAACTGCGCGCGCAGATGGAGAGCGTCCTTACCACGGCTCCACAGCAGAGTGTGGCAAGTCAGGTGCTCGAAGTGACTCCCGATGAGCAAAACACCGTGCGCGTGCTCGTGGAAGTAAAGCTAAAGCTCGCTCAGTAAGTTACTGATGATCCACAATCAGTACTCCATCCAAGTGATCTGTTTCGTGCTGCACCACACGTGCCTCAAAGCCCTCTAGCTTGCGCTCCTGTGGTTTACCGTTGATGTCCACGTACTTCAGCGTGATTGCCGTGTGACGAGTGACCGGCATGTACATACCGGGCAGGCTTAAGCAGCCTTCTTCATCGGTGTCCTTCTCTTTGCTCTTCCACGTGATTTCGGGATTGATGAGCGCGCGCACTTGGCCATTGATAGGCGCCAAGCACATGCGCACAGAGCTGTTCACCTGGGGCGCTGCAAGGCCAACGCCATTGGCTTCGACCATGGTCTCGGCCATGTTCTTGGCGAGCTCTTTGATTTCCTTGGTGACCTTGGGCACCTTCACCGTCTTCTGACGGAGCACAGGATTATCTTGGCCGATGACGATGGGGAGAATGGCTATGGCTCCATTCTACGATTTCTCCCTCAATTGAATAGGCCGACACACAAAAATTGTCTACTGGAAGCCAAAATCAGTACAACAACAAAAGCCGATCATGGATCGGCCTTGGTTCATTGTGGCTTCGAAGCGAAATACGCTCGGGCTTCGTCTAGCGTTGGGCGGATTTCCCAGAGGAGATCCAGCGCAGTCATCTTCAGCATGTCTCGAGTGCGATCGTCGATCTCGCACAAGCAGATTTCTCTGCCTTGAGATTTTGCCTTCTTGTGCATACGCAGGAGGAACGAAATTTCCACAGTAGTTATGGGTATTTGGAGATTTCTTTTGTAGATCACTCCTTTTGTACCCACGGCTGCGACTGCAGGCTCGGCCAGAGGCTCAATGTCCTCCCATGCGGGGGCTTCGTCTCCGTCCAGCGTAACGACTGTGCAGTCGTCCAATTGCTCTACGCGTACGACAGGTTTCATGATGGTCTCCTGTGACAATGAACATTTCCTACTCGTTATGAGCAGCGAGCCATTGTATCAACAAAACAACGTCAGAAATACCCCCCCAATAGCGCTTTCTTTCCTATGTATTCGCAAAGCGGCGCAGTGCTGCTCTCTTTCGTAATTCATCCAAAGACTGGATGCTCCCTGCCTCCAGCAGCTTCAGTAGTGCCTCTGCCGTTACCAAGGTATCGCCCAAGGCACGGTGGCGATCGGTAGGTGCCTGCAGATTGAACTTCTTGATGAGCACATCCAAGTTGTGGCGGAACTCGGTAGGGTAAATGCTCTGGCTCAGGCGCATGGTGCACAAGCATTCGGGGAGATCCACGTAGCCCCAGCAGAATTGTTTCTCGTGCGTGAGGAATCCGTAATCGAACTCCGCATTGTGTGCCACCAAGATGGTGCCTTTGGCGTACTCCAAAAACTTGGGCAGTACTTCGTCGATCAATGGTGCGCTGCGCACGTCTTCATCAGAAATTTTATTCACCTGACGCGCTTCCAGGGGGATGTCTCGCTCGGGATTCACAAAAGAGACGAACGATGCCTCGGGCTGGATGATGCCGCCTTCTATGCGTACGCCTGCAATTTCGATGATTCTGTGGCCGCGCGCAGGGTCCAAACCCGTGGTTTCGATGTCGAAGACGGTGATGGGAGGAAGGCTCGCCATGAGAGGTGGACTATAGCTCAAGTCCGGCAGAGATCAGTGTATTTTGGTCGACAACATGTTAAAAAATTGACGTCTGATTGAGACGAGCGGAGGATGATGGGAATTCCCCCTATCTCTATGTCCTATGGTTACGGCTCACATGACCGAGGAGATGATTTTCCACTTCCGGGACTTGGCGGTTCAAATGAGGTGGACTTCAATACAGTCCCACCTTCACACGTCAATAAGGGCGTGTCGCCAGCTCTCTTGCATATTTTAGAAACCGCTCGCGGTCCATTTGATGATCTCAGCTATATCAACAGTCAGCCTGGGCGCGGCGAGGTATACTAAATGCGTGCCAGTTCTCACTGTTCCACTCGTCATCGAAACTCTTCAGAAGCTGTATAAGCCTCCGAGGAGTTTTTTGAACTGGGATACGCCTGAGCAACTCCTCCTCGCTACCATCCTCAGTGCGCAATGCACCGATGATCGCGTGAACTTGGTTACGGCATCGCTTTTCAAAAAGTACAAGACACTCAAAAAGTATCTCGAGGTTCCTCTCAAGGAATTGGAGCAGGATATTTTCTCGTGCGGTCACTACCACAACAAAGCCAAGTTCCTCCGCGGGACAGCAAAGCTCCTCTTGGAAAAGCACAACGGCAAAGTCCCCAAGACCATGGATGAGCTCATTCAATTCCCAGGGGTCGGCCGCAAGACAGCTGCCATTGTTCTGTGGGCGGCGTACGGGAAGATCGAAGGCGTTCCTGTGGATACACACGTCCTCCGTCTGGCCCTGCGTCTTGGACTCACGAAGAGTCATGATCAGCACAAAGTGGAGCAGGATTTGATGAAGTCTGCGCCCAAGGAAGACTGGCCCAAGATCAATCCGCTGCTCATCAGCCATGGACGCGCCGTGTGCACGGCGAGGAATCGCCAGTGTGCGAAGTGTGTGTTCCAGGACACTTGTCCGTCGTCTGAGATACATAAGCGAACGGACCTGTCTTCGTAACGCTGTGCCGGGGCTTATTTCTTCTCGAACCTTTTGAACCACTGAAGAGTTTTCGCCTCCTGATTTCCATCCAGTGGCATGTATAAAGCCGGTTCTTTGGCAGAGGTTATGAGCGCCTTGCAGGCTGCATATACAGCTTTGTATCCCGCAAAAATTTTTGCGTCATCTTTGGCATCGATCACCGGTCTGCCCCCTGCCTGTATCAGAACGCCTACACCGCACTTCGAAATCCGACAGGTCTTTCCAAGTGAGGATTGCAGCTTTTTCTCGCCACCGATTTTTTTGATCTCTTCTGGGCCAAGCAGTGTAATCCAATTGATCGTTTTGAGTGATGTACGACTCGTGGCGATGCAGTTATCCACGGCTCCAAGATCGATATTCATTCCGGGGTGTTTGATGGATTGCTTCCATGCATGTGTAAAGCTCGCCTCTTCTGCAAAACGTGTGCATTGGAAACAAAGACCAGCCTGGCCACTTTGGAAAGGGAAGAGTGTCGCGACTGCTCGTACACGATTCGCGAATTCCTCAGGGTTCTCGCGTGCCCAATCCACAGGGAATGTCATCGCGATCATATTTGACCATTCGCTGAATTTTCCTTGATCGTTTTCTTCGCCGTGCACCTCGAATTTCCATGATGGAGCATCGCGTGGCTCGTCACCATTTTTTATGGTCAACCCCATGACGTTACGCAGCTTGCTGCCCGGCTTGAACCATGTGTCCAGCAACTTAGTAGTTTGGGCTGTCACTGGCTTGAATTGCTTCATGTTCTCGGTCGCATAGAAGCGCAATTCTTCCTTGGGGCACCATTGCAAGAATAGCTTCTGCGCAGCAAGTACTTTCGTACGAAGTTTCGACAACGGTTTATTCACAAAAATTGTGAGTTCGGCAGTTGCTATGACATAGCGCACGCCTTCTTTGCTCAGTTGAAAATCTTTTGCGGTGGGTTCTGTATTCTTCATAGACATAGAATGATGCTTCTTCTCAGTGTCGGCAATACTTTGAAAAGGCGTCAGCCCTGGCCGACGCCTTGTACACCTCAAGATGTGTATTAACTCGCTGCTGTGCCGCATTGCAGATCTAAGAGATCATTGATTTGCCTGTCTGTGAGATGGCGCTGCGAGAGGATCAGCTCGGCAACCGTGCCAATGTTTTCTTGTGTCATGAGATCCAGAAGTCCCATCTCGTTTCCTTCTGAATTTTTAGGCTGAGAAAAATTCATATACGTAGGGGAAAAATCTTACGCGTCGAAGTACTTTGCGAATTCACTTGGCGTTGGCCTCTGTGCTTCGTCGGCAACTTCGCCACGCTTTTGTTCGATGAACGCTTTGATGAACTCCTCGGTAAAGACCCCGTCCTTGGTGAGGAACGCATGGTCCTGTTCCAGCGCATCCAGTGCTTCGCTCAAGCTTCCTGGAGCGTGCGGAATCTTGCTTAGTGCTTCGGCATCCATGGCGTACAGGTTGTCATCGGTGTGCTTACCTGCGTCCATTTCTTTCTCTATACCATCCATGCCAGCGAGCATCAGTGCGGGGAAGGCGAGGTAGGGGTTACACAAGGCATCGGGCATGCGGAACTCCACGCGCTTGGCTTTGGGATTGTTGGAATACATAGGAATGCGAATGGCAGCCGAGCGGTTACGTGCCGAGTAGATCAAATTCACCGGAGCCTCAAAGCCCGGGACCAAGCGTTTGTAGCTGTTGGTCGTGGGGTTGCAGAGGGCACACAGGGCACGCGCGTGCTTCAGGAGACCGGCGATGTAGTGCACAGCCATCTTGCTCAAGCCCGCATACTCGTTACCCGCAAACAAAGGTTTGCCATCCTTCCACAAACTCTGGTGCACGTGCATGCCGCTGCCGTTGTCGCCCCAGAGGGGCTTCGGCATAAACGTTGCCGTCTTGCCGTAGCGACGAGCCACGTTACGGACGATGTACTTGTAGCGCATCAGCTTATCGGCCATCACCAGGAGCGTATCGCGTTCCATATCGATCTCTGCCTGGCCGGCGGTGGCCACCTCGTGGTGATAGGTTTCGATCTTGATGCCCGAGCGTTCCATCTCGCGCACCATTTCGCTGCGGATGTCCTGCTGGGTATCGAACGGCGAAGCAGGGAAGTAGCCTTCTTTGTTGCGCACTTTGTAACCCAAGTTGCCGCCTTCTTCCTGGCGTCCGCTGTTCCAAATGCCTTCGTTACTTTCTACCTCGTAGAACGCTGCCTGCTGCTTGTTGTCGTAGCGCACAGAATCAAAGATGAAGAACTCTGCCTCCGGGCCAAAATACGCCGTGTCGGCCATGCCGCTGTTTTGCAGGTGGGCAATGGCTCGGCGAGCAATCGTGCGTGGGGAAGAGTCATACGCCTTGCCTCCTATAGGATCACTCACGTCGCACAACACAGAGAGTGTGGGCTCACCGGTAAAGGCGTCCAGTACTGCAGTGGTGGGGTCGGGGATGAGCAACATGTCCGATTCATTTATCTGCTTAAACCCGCGGATGCTCGATCCATCGAATCCCGCGCCGCCACTCAAGACATCTTCCAGCTCGTGGATAGGTTTACTCGTGTGCTGCAACGTGCCCGGAACATCGACAAACGTGAGATCCAACATGGTGCATCCGTGCTTTTTGGCGAAGTCCACCACGTCTGCTGCCGTTTTGAGTGCGGGCGTAAATTCCAGGTCTGCTCCGGCATGCGGACGCAGAGAAGGAGGGAATAAACTGCGCTTGAGATCCAATGTGGCAGAGGGGGACATAGGAGGAATAAGGTGAAGAAATAAGGGTAGGTCGGAACTAGGATCATGATTTTTTGTCTGATGACAAACACGCACTGTGCACAAAGTTTTTCCTGTTCATTTTTTTTACAACAGTTTGGTCTTCGCGTATGGTCTTGGGAGTTTCTTTCGTGGCACTTCTCGCGCGAATCTGTTCCGACTTGTAACACGTTGCGCCTCCCCCGATCTATGCCCAAACATCTCCTTTCTCTCCTGCAGGCAATCGGTCTGGATGATGATGAAGCCAGGCTGTACTTGGCTGGCTTAACACTGGGAATGGCTCCGGCCTCGGATTACGCAAAGGCTGCAGGCATGAACCGCATTACGGCTTATAACACCCTGGAGTCCTTGGTGGAGGATGGATACTTCTCGCTCGTCAAACAACGCCGTGGCAAATGCTATGCGCCTGTCTCGCCCGAACAGCTCAGTAGCGAAGTCCGCAAGCACGCCGATGCCTTGCATCATGCGGTACCCGAGCTCAAGTCCCTGCGCGGTGCGGAGTACCGCAAGCCCGAGGTGCGGTTCTTCCATGGGAGCGAAGGCCTGCGCCATGTGTACAACGACACGCTCACGGCAAAAGGAGAAATCCTCAACTTCGCGAACTCTGCCGTGGTGCGCGCCTTTTGGCCCGAGTACGACCAGGAGTATGTGGCACAGCGCGTAAAGAAGGGGATCCACCTGCGCGGTATTGCGCCCGATGATGAAGCAGGGCGCAAAGTACACGGCGAAGACCGCAAGAAGATCCGCGAGATCCGCTTAGTTCCCGGCAAGGATTTCGACTTCACCAACGAAATCAACATTTACGATCACAAAGTAGCTATCTGTTCGTATCCTTCCGGTTCACGCTCTGCCCAGGATGCCTTTGGCGTGATTATCGAAAGTAAGGAAGTGGCAGAGACGCAGAGGCAGATTTTCGAGATGGCGTGGCGGTATGCAGGGAGGAAAAAATGAGCGAACCGGTAGAAGTTCTGTTGAGGGGTTCTTCTCTTCCTCGAAGTCCGGTTTTCTGCTATACTGACTGGAAAAACACACAAACACATGGACCCGTCACACAACCACGCTCACATCATTGGGGACATTGCGAAAGTGAAAAATCAAACGCATACAGCGATTGAAGTTGATTTACACGATTCTCTCGACGTATCCTCTTTGCCAATCGTCGCTCCGGTTCATTCGCAACCGGAAGACACGACCCCTGCACTCCCGTTCTTCATGCAAATTTTCCTTGGTACCAGCTCGTTCGCGTTTGTTGCAGCTCTGCTGTTGGCACGCGTGTTTTCGCCTGCTGTGGTTCCGGAGGCTGAAGCCGGCCGTATGCGCCAATTGCCTCAGACGGCATGCCATGGCTCTCTCTGTATCACGCCCATGAGCTCGGCATCGTCCGTGCGTTCCCGTGCACTGCGTCAGACAGCGGCATCGTCTTCCTCCGAGGCAGCATCCATTGTGCGAGAGTCTTCCTCATCTACATCGTCCGAGATCTCTTCCGATTCGCCCTTCAATCCTTTCCGTCGTTTCCACGCCGCTCCACCCGATCAGCCAGAAATCAAAAAGCCCAAGCGTGCAGACAACGTGCAGGGTGTGTACCTCACGGCGCCTAGCGTAAAGCGCACGGAGTTCCTCGATGAAACGATTGCCAAGGTCAAAGCTGCAGGAGGGGATTCCATCACCTTCGATATCAAAGGAGGCTTTGTCTTCTTTGACCATGCCGATATGCCTAAGGCCAAGGAATTGGGACTCATCCGCCCGCTATACGACTTGCCTGCGATCATCGAAAAACTCGATGCAGAGGGCATCTACAGCATTGGAAGATTCGTCGCTGTAAAAGACCACGAGCTGACTGCTCGCATGCCAGAGACGCGCCAAAAGCATCCTGTGAGTGGTGTGACGCTGGTGGAGGATTGGATTGATCCAAGCAACGAGAAGGCACTGGAGATCAACCGCGAGTACATGTGCGCTGCGGCTATGTCTGGTATCGACGAAATCAACCTCGATTACATCCGCATGACCACGGCAGCAGTCGGCGCACTGCGCGTATTCGATGGTCAGCAGAAGGCAGACAAGGTCGAGAAGTTTGTGAAGATGGCACGTGAGGCTATTGATGAGTGTGGCGATGGCACAACGTCCCTTGGACTCTCGACATACGCCATCCTGGGTTGGAACTACGAAGTAAACCTGGCAACGCTGGGTCAGGATGTGGTCCGCTTTGTGAAGAGTGGAGACGTAGATGTGATTTCACCCATGGCTTACCCTGCGACTTTCACGAGTGAGGGGTACTACGTTCCAGGGAAGCACCCAGGTCCTCGCGATTACTGGCTCGTCTTCCGCACGCTCACGGGATACACCGATCTCCTCAAAGAGCACGTCGATGCAGGAACAGTTGTCATCCGTCCATGGATCCAGGGGTATTACATCGATGGTGAAGACGCTCGTCAGCAGATCCGCGCGGTGTACGACGCAGGCTATTGTGGTTACCAGTTCTGGAATGCGAACAATAACTACGGATACGCTTATACGGGCATGAAGAATGCTCCGCCAAAGCCAGAGAAGTGTTTATAAGGACAAATAGCCGTTTTGTGCTGTATTGCATTATTTAATGAATGTTGTGTATTCATAAATAAGGCATATACTTTCTCTGGTGCAATTTGTGAGTTCTTTCACTCTTCGAGGGAATCGTCATGCTGAGCAGTGTCATGTTGAACTGGGCCGCGGTTGTTGGCGGAACTGTTGTGATCCTGATCGGGATCAAGTTCCTGCTCCCGAGGAAAGTACACTCTGTGGATCAGCTTGATCCTAACCCCGTCTATAACGAATGGGGTGGGGATCGTTCTGCGCAGGGACTGGGCTTCCTCATCGGGGGCCTGACCATGATGTGTTTCGGCGCACATGCGCTTGGGTTCTTTACCTGGCTCAAAGCGCAATTGTACTAACTCGTGCCTCTGGCACGAACAAGGGTGTCGTCTCGTACGACGCCCTTTTTGATATTAGACATTTATTTGTATTATTATATAATTTGCTTATCAGATCTTTTCCAAAAGGAGCTCCCATGTTTCGCAGTTTGTGGGAAGTGCTGCTTGCTTGTGTAGGGGCGTTGGTTGTGTGTCTGGTGGTTGTGTGTCTGTGCGATACGTACATGATGCATGGATCATTCACACGAGCATTGTTCCAGGAATACCGAGCAATCCTGAATGGTATTTCTCCCTGGGCATTCATTGTTTTGGGAGCAATTCCATGCCTATGGTGGCTGAGTCGCATCTGGTACATCAAAGGTGCAGAGAGTGATCTGCAACAAGCACTGAATGTCCAAGATCCTTTTGTAGGTCGGATCTTGAATTTCATTCATCACCAGCAGATGTGCCTGTACAGGTTTGCGTGGGTGGCCCTCGTAGGTCTCGGCTTTATAGGCTGGGGCATTGTGAGGCTTCTCTATTGATCTGATCGGGGCGTCATACGACGCCCCTTTCGCTATATCGCAAGATAATTGACTAAAATTTCACCTGGTGTTTAATAACACGAGAGTTGATCTTTTTCTTGCGAGGGTCTTGTCATGACGTTCTCGGAAGCAGAATGGCGCGCGTGGCGGAAGTACTTGTACTACACGACGCCCATAATCATCCCCATCATGGTATGGATCACGCTTCTGTTGCTTGTCTTTGGGTGCGCTGTTTCTTCGATAGTCGTACTCGTGTCGTGCTCGCACGAAACGTGGATGTCCTACGAGAGGAGCATTCATGGCTTCGCAACAACCTACGGAATATGGATTGCCGCACCTATTGGGTGCTGTATCGGATTCCTCATGATGTGGCGGGCTTGGAAATATACCGAGCCCACCCCCATGTTCCTCGAGATGTGGCGCGGAGAGCCGGTGGGCAACGTCACAAACTGAGCCCCTCTGCTCAGCGATCAATTCCAAAACCCTGGCCAACTGGCGCAGGGTTTTTCTCTTTGGGAAAAACCGATATAGTCCCTATCCGATGAACACCTGCGACGCACAGTACTTGGCCCTGATGAAGCACATTCTCGAAAACGGTCATAAGAAAGAAGACCGCACGGGGGTGGGGACGATTTCCATCTTCGGGTACCAAATGCGTTTCAATCTACAGGAGGGTTTCCCACTGCTCACAACCAAGAAAGTCTTCACTCGTGGAATCATTCATGAACTTCTGTGGTTTATGAAAGGGGATACGAACATCAAATACCTCGTGGATAACGACGTGCATATTTGGGACGAGTGGCCCTTCCAGGATTACCTGATTGCGAACAAGCTCACAGAAACCTTCCCCATGTATAGCGAGGGTTGGATGGAAGAGAAAAAGAAGTTCATCGAGAGCATCAAAGCCGATGCATCCTTTGCTGCCAAATGGGGCGAACTGGGCCCTGTGTATGGCAAGCAATGGAGGCGCTGGGAAGGCCCCAATGGCGAAACCTTCGACCAGTTGGCTATGGCTGTGGAGCAGATCAAGAAGAATCCCAACTCGCGTAGGAATGTGGTTTCTGCCTGGAACGTGAGCGATGTCGCGGGTCACAAGAAGACCGCTCCACCGTTGTGTCACACGCTGTATCAGTTCTATGTGCTGGATGGGAAGTTGAGCTGCCAGCTCTACCAGCGTAGTGCAGACGTGTTCCTGGGCGTGCCGTTTAACATCGCCAGCTACAGTATGCTCACGCACATGATTGCGCAGGTGTGCGGGCTGCAAGTAGGGGATTTTGTGCACACCTTTGGCGATGCGCACCTGTACCTCAATCACTTGGATCAGGCCAAAGAACAACTCAGCCGAGAGCCCAAGGCGCTACCTAAACTTGTATTGAATCCAGCCATCCAGAATCTGAATGATTTTACTTTTGAAGATATTTCGATGGAGGGGTACGACTCCCACCCTGCAATAAAGGCACCAATTGCGGTTTAGGAATAGAGATTAGAGTACTAGGGGAATTTTTTCGATCTCTTTCAGTGCACATGCCTAGTACTCTAGTATTCCAGTCCCTAGCCCTACCATGATTTCCCTGATTGTTGCCGCCGACGAGAATGGAGTGATTGGGCATCACGGCGCTCTGCCGTGGAAGCTCCCTGCCGACATGAAGTTCTTCCGCGAGACCACCAAAGGTCACCCGGTGATCATGGGGCGCAAGACCTACGAATCCATTGGACGTGCCCTCCCGGGCCGCCAGAACGTTGTGGTGACGCGCCAGGAAGACTTCGTGGCCCCTGGCTGCAAAGTGGTGAACTCGCTCATCGATGCCATTGGGGTCGCTTCATTTGCCGATGGGAATGACGAAATTTTCATCATCGGTGGGGGAGAGTTGTATCGCGAAGTTTTGCCCAGTGCAGATCGCGTGTATCTCACCCGCGTGCATGCTTCTGTCGAAGGCGATACGACGTTCCCAGATCTGAATCCCAAGGAGTGGAAAGTGATCGACGAGCGCAAGCATGCTGCCGATGCAGAGAATCCACAGGCGATGACCTTCCTTATTTTTGAAAGGCAGGCATGAAGCCTGCCGGTACGAGAAAAAATAAATCGTGTCATGCTGAGCTTGCGAAGCATGTTTCTGTCTATCCCTCGCAAGCTCGGGATGACACATGTTTTCTGTTTCAGGATCAACCATATTTCGGCTTCTGTATCAGATTATGTATTGGTCAGGGGACTTTGACGTGTCATGTGATGTCCGATGTCTACAAGTGAGGGGACAGTGTGGGCATATGAATACTCCTACCCACACACCAACGGCACAGGACGAAGCAGCAAGCATGATCAATAGCGCACTTGAGGGTCTCAAAGAAAAAGGTCAGCTGACTCCACAAGCTATACGTCAGCAACTGGAGCAGTATCGCAAAAGCGCCCGTTCCCAAACAGCAAAGCTACTCGATACGTACGTCGATGGTTTGGATACCATCCAAGAAGAAACACCCAATGCCAAAGTGGAGGACCTACCCGAGAATATTGGTGGTCAGTTTGATGGCGCACGCGTGACCATTGCCGAGGAAACGCTGAACGTCCGCGGTGATATCCAGCGCACGGTGACAGCCATGCAAGAAACCGCCCGCCACGAGGCTTACCATGAGGAGCATGAACACACGAAGCCCATGGCCGGGGCACAGGGCAAAGAAGGGGATGTGATCGTGACTATAGGTGGCAGGGACTTTACGGACACCGAACTTGTGGAAGGAATGACGGTGCACAAGACAGGGAATGAAACCGTTAGCGATGCCTACAGAGGCATGGAACAAGACCTTGTGTCTGCCGCTTCTGCAGAAGGCATCGACATGAACGAAGTCGAAGCAGCCATCGATAACCACGATGTAAGTGTCCTGGATGATGATGCTCCAGAGACTTCGGATGCCGACGCAAAGGACACTCAATTTGCCCTAGCAGCATAGGATTACGGCATCGGAGAGCCATTCTTCGATGCTTTTCTCGTACAAAAATTATGTTATAATAACATACTCGATACATGGTCGTATCGAGTGTTCCTTCAAGGAGGTCTGCAATGGTTCGTCAATGTCTTGCTCTCGTTTTGTGCACGCTCCTCGCGGGCTGCGCACTCCCGGGACGCTCGGTTGTCGTGATCACGACGGATACATTCGTCTGTCTGCCACCCACGGTCACCGTGGTGCGCACTGAGTACCGCACCTGCGGTCACGAGGTTCCGATTGAGCTGCTTACGCAGGTCAAAGCGGGGACGAATCCCATCTCTCAGCTCATGAGCCTACATCCTTGATCGACAAAGACCCTTGAGCCTGTGCTCAGGGGTCTTTTTAAGAAGCAATAGTTAGAGGCTCTGTACGGGCTCTGTTTTGGGCATGGACACGAAGAGTGCCAAGTTGTTTGCCATGGGCATGCTGCCGATCTTGC
>CAZDEA010000009.1:24262-27301 GCA_964504485.1 uncultured Candidatus Peribacteria bacterium
GGCATGGACACGAAGAGTGCCAAGTTGTTTGCCATGGGCATGCTGCCGATCTTGCGGAGCATCCAACGGGTCACCACCACGGCGGTGAAGAGCGAGAGGATCACACCCATACCCAGCGTCACAGCGAAGCCACGGACGATGGAGGTACCGATCAAGAACAGAATCACACACGTGATAATCGAAGCGATGTTGCTATCGCGGATAGCAGGCCATGCGTACTTGAAGCTGCTTTCGACAGCAGACTTGAAGGGGCGACCCTTGCGCAATTCTTCCTTGAGACGCTCGAACACGAGCACGTTCGCGTCCACAGCAATGCCAATACTCAGGATGATACCGGCCATACCTGCGAGCGTGAGCACCACGTAGTTGCTCGTCACCAAGAGCAACGGCAATTTAAGGACTGCGAAGAAGATCGTGGCGTAGCAGAACAACGCGATATCGGCGACCAGACCCAATCCGCGATACACAACGATCATGTAGATCATGAGGATCAATGTACCAATAAGAGCGGCGAGGAGGGATGTGCGCAACGCAGCAGCACCTAGTGTGGCCTCCACAGTGTACTGACCGACCAGGTAGATAGGAGCAGGGATGGCACCAGTGTTGAGATCCTGTGCCAAGTCACGAGCCTCCTGGATAGAGCTGCTACCCGTGATCACTGCCGTACCGCCACTGATTTCACTCTGTACTGTGGGCGCAGAGACGAGCTCGCCACCCACGAAGATAGCGATGCGCTTGCCAATATTCTTGCCTGTGAGCTCCTGGAACAGCTTGGCGCCTTCGGTATCGAACATAATCTGCACCACAGGGATGTTGGTGACAGGATCAAGCGAAACGGCTGCTGTGCGGAAGTGCGTGCCGTCCAAAGCGGTGTCCTTCCAACCCGTGGGGTCGTACGAGAAGAACAATGTGCGCAACTTGAGAGCCTGTTCGATGGAGCGCACCTCACCTTTTTGCAGGCGAGAAACGATAGCCGTACCACGCTTGGCGCTGTCTGGACCCGTGATGGTCAGCTCGTCGTACGAGACGGTGTCGGCTTGTACAGAAGGAGCAGAGTCTGCGCGGATGATGTGGTAACCGTATTGCGTTTCGATAGGCACGCTGATTTTTCCAACGCCCAGTGCGAAGGCTGTGTCATCAAAACTTGGAGGCATTTCGCCACGGACAATCGTGCCCAAGCTTCCGCCTTGTGCGGCAGAAGGACCCTCTGATTCACGGCGAGCCAAAGCGGTAAAGTCCGCACCGCCATCCAACTCCTTCTGCAATTCCAAGATGCGCTTTGCAGCTTCTTCCTTGGAGCGGCTTACACCTGCTGGTGCAGCGGCTGCACCTTTATAGGAAATCAAAATGTGACTCACGCCCACCTGTTCCTGGCCGGTAATTCTCTGGCGCAGGAAGAGCACGCGAGCGCTTCCATCGTCCAACGAGACCGACTGCAATGTGCCCGGTTCCATCGTTTTGAGGACATCTGCCACCTTTGTAGGGATGGATGCAGAGATCTTTGCGTCTTCAAACTCCGTGGCAGAAAGACCTTGCTCCGTTTTCGTGAGGTAGGCGAATGCCTTGGGAGCTTCGTTGATCAGACGACCGGTCTGGGTGAGGGGGGAGAGGACTTCTACGAGGTAGATACCCGAAATCTCTTTCTCTTCCACAGAGCCATCAGCATTCTGTGCGGTTGCTGTGGCGGTGCCTTCCTTGCGCACAACTGTGCCCTGCTTTTGCGACCACACGCTCTCGAGTCCTTTAGGTAGTTCATCGCGGAAGCTCAGGAGGCTTTCTTGGTAGGCTACGCCCAGTTCGCTGCTCATATCCTGGCCTACGGCCTGGAGCGAAGAGCCATTGAGCACGCGGCTGTATGCAGCAGCTGCCTTTGCCGTGATCTCTCTCTTATAGGCATCGGTGGCTTCGACAAACTCCTCCTTAAATTCCAACTGGATGGTCTTACCGACCACTTCGATACACTTTTGCGTATCCACCACTCCTGGGCATTCCACAAGCAGGTGACGCTCGTCACCCACAAAAGAAGGCGTGATCGTGGCCTCGCTCACACCCAGTGCATTGATGCGGCGTTCCAAGACGGTGCGAATAGCTTCTACCAAGTTGGTCTGCTGCTGCACGATGGCATCGCGCTCGAAACGCAACTGTGCCAGTGCCTCGCTGCCTGGGGCAGTCTTTTCCATAGAGGCAATCTGCGCGTCCATATCGGCAATTTCCTTGCGGATTTCTTCTTCAGAAATACGGAAGTCCAATTGTGTTCCACCTACAAGATCGAGACCCAAGTGTAACTCGGGGCTACTGAGGAAGTTGGGTGCCCAGTTCTTCCAGCTCTTTGGCAGGGCAACAAATGCGACCCAGAGAGTCAGGAGAACGGCGACGATGAACGAAAAAGAGGATTTTTTAGCCATGGGGATGAAAGTGTAGCGACAGTAGCACTAGGCCACAACTCTACCTGTTGTAGCTACTCGCTCATGGCTAATAGCCATTCATGAGAGAGTATAAGCCGTTTCGAAAAGCAGTATGGAACTACTTAGAGGTGAATGTCACGTGTGCACCCACGTTTACATCATCGACGAAAATGCCAGCGAGTTCTGCCGAAGGTACGCCGTCTATATAGATGCTTTCCTGGCCAACGCCTGTGCTTTGGAAGGTTGATACCAACTGATTACGCACGACCAATGCGACTTGTAAGCCTTTGGTTTGCGTGAGTGCAGTCTTCACCTTCTTTTTCCCTGCCTCGGTAAAGAGGATCTCGATCCAGCCTTTCTTCGTTTTTTCGTTTTCTCCTGCGGTGAGCCACAGCAGGTCATCCTTGGTGATGCCCATATCTATAAAGCCACCATCCTGAGCAGTGGTTAAGTCCGCTGTTTCGCCTGCCTTTGCAGCCCGCATAAAACGGAATGTGAAGGGTTCCACCACTTCGCGTGTGAGGAGTGCAGCGCCTTTACCGGGCTTGAGGGTGAACGTGATCACGAGACCAGAAGAGCCGGTCAATGTGTTCTGTAGATCCGCAGCCTTGGCTTCGACACTCTCTGCCCTGCG
>CAZDEA010000010.1:0-2405 GCA_964504485.1 uncultured Candidatus Peribacteria bacterium
GCGCAAAAATGTCAAAAGCTCAAGAGCTGGATTTTATTGGCAACGCAAAGGCAGATAAATCGTTTGGACCGCGTATTCAGTACTCCGTTGGACATGAGGGATGCGCCGCACATGGCGGAGACGACAAGAAGGCCCTGGATGCTGCAACAAAAATGGCCAGGCACTTCAATCTGCCGGGCTCACGCGTAAAAATGGCGAAGTTTGGTGCCCCTAGCGGTTTCCGTATGCTTGGTTCCACACCAGACGATCGTCACATTCACCCCGGCATGATGGGTGTGTTGGACACGGGAGCAGATTTTATGGAAGGGAATTTAGGTACGGTGATTGGTGACCGCAACGAAAAGTTAGAGGATCTGCCCGATGGCCAACTACCAACATTCGAAATTTACGCAGGGAAAAACATGCCAAAACAGTACGTGGGCACTCAGGTCGACATCATGCGCGCAGTGTTCGAAGGTAAGGAGGGCATGGCACAAGTCAGCAGCGCACCATTTATTATTCTCGTCACAGGCACGCGCAAAGAGATCGACCGTGTCCTGAGCGAGCAGGAGGCCGTCATGAAGACCTTTGCAAAAAGGCCGGAGATTGTAGAAATCGTAAGCTAAATCGTAGATTCCGTAGATAGGAACGCGTGGTATGCTCGCTGCACGTTCCTTTTTTTTGGAGGGTTATGTATGGCTCGAAGATTGTCTGCGGTGTTCTTCGTTGTCGCAGTAGTCTGTTTTTTATTGGGTGGGTACTTTTGGTACCAAAGCACCCAGAAGATCTCGATCGAGCAGACGGAAGTTCGTCTCTTGGGTAAACCAGGAGAAAAGATTCCCATCGAGATCGTGATCAAAAACAGAGGACTCACTGCCAGTGAGGTATACGGACTCTCCGGCTGCTGAGGGCTGAATTGCTCTCTCAGTTTGAGAGAACTGGACACAAGATTCCCGCTTCCACGTGGAATCACAAAGCTATCCGGAACCCTTCATGTAAAACAGGAAGGACCCTTCTCGTACGATATCCACATATTCGTAGGTGATGGAGGAATACGAGAAGAAACAATCTTCATTACCGGGGTCGCGAAAAAGTGATCCTGGCACACTCTGCATCTGGTCTCACGGCCAGATGCATTTTTGCGGATATCTCCCAGTGCTGTCTGTACGGAATCTTTTCTTCTACATGTAGGATGCATCCGTGAACAGCGCATACGTCCTCTCCTGCTCTCCACTCGCCTCTCGTTGATGAGGTGATGAGGAACATGTGCGCATTTTTTTCAAAAAATCTTCCGCAACAGCACCTCATCACTTCTATTGCACTCTTCCAAGAGTGTTTTTTGTTTACATTTCTTTTTTTCTCCCATGAACACTCTTGATCATCCTCATCACACGGAATTTCTCGACGACACACCTGCGCACGAAGAAAAAACTGTTCAACCTCTTGCGACAGAAGAGCGCGAACGTTTGCAAAAACTATTGGAAGCTTCTGCTGCGGCAACATTGCCTTGCTAATTTTGGCTTCCAGATAAAGAAAAAACGCTCCGCCTAGGCGGAGCGTTTTCGAGAGGCAACTCTCAGAGGCGCTTCTTGGACTTAGCCTTCTTCTTCTTTGTTGCCTTCTTCTTTTTTGCGACTTTCTTAGCCATAAGAAGTTGGGGAAATAAAATTGAACTGCGTTTAGTGTACGACATCACGCGAGTGTGAAAAGTATTTGAGAAAGCGCGAGAAAGAAAATGTGATGCAGTATGGAAACGATTTTTCTCACTCAGAAATTATTTTTCATTTTTTTTCCTCTCAATTTTTTATTTTCAACGTGTGTCCCATCTTTTTTTTCTTCGTCTTCAAATATTTTTTTTCTCTGTGCGATCGCGCAACGACTTCCAACGGCAACTGCTCCACCACTTCCAATCCGTATCCTTCCAGTCCCACAATTTTCTTGGGATTATTCGTGAGGAGGCGGATTTTTCGGATTCCCAGATCCCTGAGAATTTGTGCTCCAATGCCGTAATCGCGTAAATCCACAGGAAGCCCCAACTTCCGGTTGGCCTGCACCGTATCCAAACCTTTTTTGGTCTGCAGTGCGTACGCGCGCACCTTGTTCACCAGGCCAATGCCTCTCCCCTCTTGGCGCAGATACAAGATGACTCCGCTCTTGGCACGCTGCATCTTCTCCATCGCTTTGTTCAATTGCCTGCCACAGTCGCAATGAAGCGAGTGAAAGACATCACCGGTCACACACTCCGAGTGCACGCGCACAAGAACCGGAACATTTGCTTTTACTTTTCCTTTGATGAGCGCCACATGATCCTTCACATGTTGGTGATCGTGATACACGCGCATGGTCCATGGTCCGTACTCGGTATCGAGCATGGTCTCTGCTTCCATCTCTACCATCTTCTCGTTCTTGCGACGCCAGTGAATCAG
>CAZDEA010000010.1:2505-8436 GCA_964504485.1 uncultured Candidatus Peribacteria bacterium
TGGTCTCTGCTTCCATCTCTACCATCTTCTCGTTCTTGCGACGCCAGTGAATCAGATCCGCAATGGAGATGATGGGAATGTGGTGCTCCTTGGCAAACTGCTGGAGCGCCGGCAAACGCATCATCGTGCCGTTATCGTGCATTAATTCGCTCAGCACCCCTCCTTCGCGTTTACCCGTAAGACGGCACAGATCAATCACTGCTTCGGTATGGCCGGCACGTACGAGTACGCCGCCATCTTGTGCGCGCAGCGGGAACACATGGCCCGGTTTGCGCAGATCTTGGACTTTTGCCTTGGGAGAAATAGCCGCGCGAATGGTGACGGTACGATCATGCGCAGAAATTCCTGTGGTGACTCCTTTGGCCGCTTCGATGCTCACCGTAAAAGCCGTGCCAAAGCGCGACGTGTTCTGGTGCACCATGGGCGGGAGTCCCAGTTGATCGGCAATGCTATTGCTCAACGGCAAGCACACCACGCCACCGGTATGGCGAATCATGAATGCCATGTCTTGTTCGGTAATGTGCTCGGCGGCAATCACCAAGTCGCCTTCGTTCTCGCGATCTTCATCATCCACCACAATCACAAACTTTCCTTTGCGAAAGGCGGCAAGAGCTTCGTCGATGGAAGAAAAAAGAGTCATGGAGACAAGCAGGATAGCACAGGAAACGGGTGTTTCTCTTTAAAGATGTGCCTCGACGATGCTGCGAATGTACGCGGGGAGCTCCAAACGACGCAATTCTTCTTTGGAGAAAAAAGCGCACCCAGCCCCCTCAAACACCCGAAACTCTCCCCACTCCAGTGTAGGCACCAACCGAAACACGGCAACATGATCGTCCGCACCAAGCAGCTGTAGGTCTTGCTCGGATATTGCAATACCCAGTTCCTCCGGAATTTCGCGCAGGGCATTCTGGAGCGCTGTCTCCCCTTCTTCCAAGGTCCCCCCAAAGAAATCCCACGAGAGTGGGAAGGGAATGCCTTCATTCCCATCACGGAACTGCAGAAGGTAGTCACCTTGCCGGTTCGCAATAACAATGCACGTACCTTTCATGAAAAATATGTAGGGAAGACCGGTAAGAACGCCGTTCACTTCGTTCGCATGATCAGCGTGTACGTCTGGCGGGCAGCTCTTGGTTTCCCATGAGACAAACGCACGTAGTACGTTCCCGTAGGATAGAGCATGAGCTTGTTGCACGATGGGAACTCAAAGCTGGGGAGCGACACATCGGCCCATGGATAGACCGAGCATCCTATTTCGCTGTCGCTCGTATACTGAATGTTCCACTCGTCTTCTGTTGCAACGGTGAACACGTACCAGTCCTCCAAATCATTGGGGGCCAAGATTCCCGAACGAAGTTTTTGCTGCGGAACAAAAATGGCATCGTGCAGACCGTCGTTGCCATCACCCGGACTTCCTTGAGTGACCTCCACCCGGAATGCGGCATCGGCCACACCGGGCGTCAGTTCCAACTGATACTTCCCTGCCTCCAACATGGTGTGGAGAGAGCACCGCGCACCTTCTTCCAGTCCCACGTAGAACTCATCAGAAACAGAATCATCGGACAAACGATACAAACGGCACTGAATGAATTCATTCGCTACTTTTGTGAAAACCGCTTCGACATCCACCATCATGGCTTCTTTGAGGTGGAACCTATAGACCTGCGTGTTCTTACCAGTGAAGATTGCGGACTGCGACCAAGGAATGGTTGCAGTAGCATCGGTGAAACTCATGGAAGAAGCAGAGGATGCAGCAGACGAAGAAGATCCGGCAGAGGCTTCGGAAGAAGAAGATGCCTGGGTCAGTTCTTTCTGCTGTGATCGCACATACATGGCGCCATGCACCAGTACGGCCGCCTGACCGCGATCAATCGGATCATCAACAATGTATGCATCTGGAATCTGGCCCGGGAGCGGGAGCATCTTCTGATGATACGCACTCACAATGTACGGGGCAGCCCAATGGAAAGGCGAGAGCCGGAAAGGCAGAGCATCGGTATCGGCGGCGGTCACTGCGGGGGCAGGGATCTCGAGCACGGTGTAGATCATCTTGAGTGCTTCGCCGAGCGTCACAATGCCGTTCGGACGGAACGTGCCATCGGTGTAGCCCTTCACAAATTTGCGTCCGAGTGCATCGCACACGTATGTCGCAAACCACGCATCATTCGAGAATTCCTTTGGAAAACAATTCCCGGAAGACACTGCGGGTTCCCTGCCTGCAGCTTTGTACGCCATCTTGAGCACAGCCACTCGGTTGAGCGGATTTAACGGACGAAAGGTTCCATCGGGGTTGCCTGTCACCACTCCTGCATCTGCGAGCGCCATGATGGCGGTGTGGTACGGGGAGCTTGTAGGCACATCAGAGAAAACCGCAGCACTTGCTGTGGTCGTCACAAGGAGTGCGAAGGAAACAAAAAGGGAACCAAAGTGTGCGAAGCGACGCATAATAAGTGGACGGGGAAAGCGTCCTTGATGCTACGCTGAACAAATTAGGTACTCAATGACTCAAGAAGTGATTCGCGCCTTTTCTGCAAGCGAATGCAAAACGGCCATCGCCGCCTCGCGACCTTTGTCGCCTCGCGCGCGTGCGTGTGCAATATCCGAAACCCAGAGAATCTCAAACGCAAACGGCAGGCCATGCTTCAGCTGCACATCCATGAGACCGCGTGCGCTTTCGGCAGCGAGAAGATCTGCGTGCTTGGTTTCGCCCTGCACAATGATTCCCAGCCCAATGAGCGCGTCTACTTTGCGAGAGGCTGCGAGCCACTCGCCAATCAGAGGAACTTCGAAAGATCCCGGAGCAGGATGCACCGTCACGTTGGCATCGGGGATGCCGGCTTCTGCAAAACACTCCTTGGCACTGGCAATGAGCGCATCGATCTCCTCCTTATAGAAGGAGGCAGCAACGATCCCGATCTTCCACGAGGGATTGATCTTGGGGAACGCCGTTGAAGTATCACCGGTGCGCATAGGTGCGTTGGAGTATATCGGTTTCCACGTTCACGCGATCCCCTTCTTTGAGGATTCCGAGCGTGGTATGGGCAAGCGTGTGCGGGATCAATGCCACTGTGCAGATGTCTTCATCCAAAGAAGCAACCGTGAGCGAAACGCCATCCAAGGCAATGGAGCCTTTGGGGACGATCGATGCGAGTAGCTGCTGAGGGATACGTACGGAGAGCATGCCGCTCTTCACTCTTCTCTCATCACTCGTCACTTCGCCCACTCCTTCTATATGTCCTTGAACAACATGCCCATCCAAGCGCGCACCTGCGAGCATCGCTCGCTCCAGATTCACGAGAGTTCCTTCTGCAAGAGAGCCGAGTGTCGTCTTCGCCAAAGTCTCATCAATCACATCGAAGTGCATGGAGTGATCCGTAAGCTCGACAATCGACAAGCACACGCCCGCGACAGAAATACTTGATCCGAGTTTTACATCATCAAAAGAAGGAGGACGCTGAACGGCAAAACCTACATCCGTCGTGCTCAAAATTTTGGCCGTCGCTTCCACAATTCCTGTAAACACCCATGAATTGTATCAAATTCCTTCCTAGAGGTTGTACCATCTTTCCAGCTCATTTCCTTATGGGAGATCGCCATGATGACATGGCTGCCCTGGATTGGATGGCCACTCTTACTACTGGGATGTTTGTGTTTACTCGCGTGCTTCGTGACGAACGCAGACGACCGGTACAAGGGAAACACTGTGCTATCCCTTTGCGGTTTCCTGAGTTTCGCGTTGGGAGGGATAGCACTCACTGCATCCATCCTCTCGCGTTAATCCCATTGCGAGGGAGACGCACGTCGTCTCCCTCCATTTTGTGACCTTAACCCTAGACAGAAGATGATTTTTCGCGTAAGCTAAGGCCTTCGCGGCCGCGCCACAGGGCGGGCCGTTTTTCGTATGTGCGTTTTTCGAAGGCAGCGCACGTGATTCCCCCGTAACCGTATGGATAAGATCATCGTCAAAGGCGCCAAGATGCATAACCTCAAGAACATTGATGTGGAGATCCCACGCAATAAATTGACGGTTATCACGGGACTTTCGGGTTCGGGAAAATCTTCGCTCGCCTTCGATACCATTTTCGCAGAAGGTCAGCGCAGGTACGTGGAAAGTCTTTCGGCCTACGCACGTCAGTTCATTGCGCAGATGGAAAAGCCCGAAGTCGAGAGCATTGAAGGTCTCTCCCCTGCTATTTCGATCGATCAAAAGACGGCCCCGCGTAACCCGCGTTCTACGGTGGGAACGGTGACCGAGATTTATGACTACATGCGTCTGCTCTGGGCAAAAGTGGGCAAGGTGCACTGCTCCATCTGTGGAAAGAAATTGGGCAAGCAGTCCTCCAGCCAGATTGTCGAAACCATCGCCAACATGCCCGAGGGCAAAAAGATTTTCCTGCTCGCACCCATTGTGCAAGGTCGCAAAGGTGAGCACATGAAGATCATCGAAGCCATCAAGCGCGAAGGATTCGTGCGCATGCGCATCGACGGCACAGTGGTGACGACGGATGAAGATCCAAAGCTGGATCCCAAGAAGGCACACTTTATCGAAATCGTTGTCGACCGTTTGATCGTGCGCGATTTGGAATCGAAAGAAAAAGAGGTGAACCCCAACCGCACGCGCTTGGCGGACTCCGTGGAGTTGGCACTCCGAAAAGGCGAAGGGTCACTGATTGTGCTCGATGCCGATAGCAACGAGGAAATGCGCTTCAGCGAATCGTTCGTGTGTCCCGAACACCCCGAGCAAGACATCCCCGAAATCGAACCACGCAGTTTCTCGTTTAACTCTCCGCACGGTGCGTGTGAGGAGTGTCACGGACTCGGATCCATCTTGCAGGTGGACGAAGCAGCCGTGATCCCCAACCCCAGGCTTTCACTTGCAGAAGGTGCCGTGCATCCGTGGGCAACCTCGGCAAGCCGGTCGGGATTCATGTTCCAAATGCTCGAGGCTCTGAGTGCCGAAATGGGCTTCAGCTTGGCAGAATCGTGGGACAAGCTGCCACCCGATGTCCGCAGAACAATCCTCTGGGGCTACAGCAAACCGCTGCAAGTACAGATCAACTCCATGAAGTTCGGCGGAACCTACCAGACCAACTTCGAAGGCGTGATCCCCAACTTGGAACGTCGTCATCAAGAAACCGAAAGCAGCTACATGCGTCAGCAAATAGAGGAGTACATGTTGGAACTCCCCTGTAACTCGTGTAACGGTCGTCGCTTAAAGAAGGAGATCCTGGGCGTGACGGTCGGCAACAAGAACATTGTCGAAGGAACAGACATGAGCATTGAAGAAGCGGAAACTTTTTTCACGGCGTTGATCCCCGCAGGAAAAAAGGGTGACCCCATGGCGCTTTCGGATTACGACTACACGATCGTCAAAAAAGTTCTCGCAGAGATTGTCGCGCGCCTCACCTTCTTGGAGAACGTGGGCCTGAAGTACCTCACTATGTCTCGCTCGGCTGCAACACTCTCCGGTGGAGAAGCGCAGCGTATCCGCTTGGCCACGCAAATTGGTTCCGCACTGCAGGGAGTCTTGTACGTGCTTGATGAACCCTCTATTGGCTTGCACCAGCGCGATAACCGCAGACTGATCACCACGCTCACGCAGCTGCGTGATTTGGGTAACACCGTGCTCGTGGTGGAGCATGACGAAGAAACGATTGAAGAAGCAGACTACCTGCTGGAGATTGGTCCGGGCGCCGGGAAATTCGGTGGATCCGTGATTGCACAGGGCACACCCGAAGAACTCATCAAAAATCCCAAGTCTGTCACCGGACAATACTTGAGCGGCAAAAAAAGCATTCCTATTCCCAAGACCCGCCGCAAAGGAAACGGCAAAGAGATTGTCATCACCGATGCCCATCACCACAACTTGCAACACGTGACCGCGCACATTCCTCTGGGAACCTTCATTGGTATTTCGGGAGTCTCGGGTTCGGG
>CAZDEA010000010.1:8536-26550 GCA_964504485.1 uncultured Candidatus Peribacteria bacterium
CCGCGCACATTCCTCTGGGAACCTTCATTGGTATTTCGGGAGTCTCGGGTTCGGGTAAATCGAGCTTGATCCACGGAATCCTGGGACCGGAGTTGCAACGCGTGCTCAACAAAGCACACACCAAGCCCCAGGATGTAGGATCCATCACGGGTCTGGAGAACTTGGACAAAGCCATTGTGATCGACCAGTCCCCCATTGGTCGTACGCCGCGCAGTAATCCGGCAACGTACACGGGCGTCTTTACCGACATTCGCGACATCTATTCTTCCACGCCAGAAGCCAAACTCCGCGGCTATAAGCCCGGCCGCTTCAGCTTTAACGTCAAAGGCGGACGCTGCGAAGAATGTGAAGGCGATGGACTCAAGCGCATCGAAATGCACTTCTTGCCCGATGTCTTCGTGACCTGCGAACGCTGTTTGGGAAAACGCTACAACCGCGAGACGCTGGAAATCACGTACAAGGGAAAGAGCGTTGCCGAAGCACTCGACATGACCATCAGCGAGTCCCTGGAGTTCTTCAGCGCCATCCCACCCATCAAGAACAAACTGCAGACCCTCGAAGACGTGGGTCTCGGCTACATCCACTTGGGACAAAGCGCCACGACACTCTCCGGTGGAGAAGCTCAGCGCATCAAGTTGGCAACGGAGCTCACGAAGCGCGCCACGGGCAAAACGTTCTACATCTTGGATGAACCCACAACCGGTTTGCACTTCGACGACATCAGCAAACTCTTGGATGTGTTGCAGCGCTTGGTAGAGAAGGGCAACACGGTCCTGGTGATTGAACACAACTTGGACGTGCTGAAGTCCGTCGACCACGTGATCGATATCGGTCCCGATGGCGGAGTGGGCGGCGGCAAGATCATCGCTACCGGCACGCCCGAAGAAGTCGCCAAGGTAAAGACGAGCTACACCGGTGAATACCTGGAAAAGATGTTGGCCAAGGGCAAAAAATAAGTACTACAAGACTGAGAAGACGAAAAGGACTGAGAGGATGTAGGATCCTCTCTGTCTTCTCAGTCTTTTTAGTCCTCTCCGTCTTCATGGAACGACACTTCACTGCCACCGCCTTCGTCGTCCACGAGAACAAAGTGCTCCTGATGTGGCACAAACGTTTGGGTCGCTGGATGCCTCCAGGCGGACACATAGATGAGAATGAAACACCGGAAGACGCTGCGAAGCGTGAATGCAAAGAAGAAACCGGACTGGATGTGGAAATTCTCAGCGAGGACTCTGTGGATCTTTTCGCGCGTAATCCGCACGAAGGGCACATGCTTAAAACACCTCGCGCCATGCTCCTGGAAGAAATTCCCGCATCGGCGGAGCGCAACGAACCCGCGCATCAGCACATGGATTTTTTATTTCCCGCAAAGCTCGTGGATCCGACCCAAGCCATTGTTCTCGCAGAATCCGAAGGACACGAGATCCGATGGTTCACACAGGAAGAAGTGGAAGCACTCGATGAGACCAGCGAGATCTTCAGCAATGTGAAAGCCTATGTGCTGCAAGCACTTTCGTAGCAAAAATGGCTTGGAGAAGGCAAAAGTGTGATAGAATGGGCCCTATGTCTCGCTTGCCCAAAAGCATCGCCGAAATGCAGAGTGTCTTGGGAGACAAAATCGTTCGCGCATATCAACTTGCGGAACAAGCACACAAAGGACAAAAGCGAAAAACAGGTGACGACTACATCGTGCACCCTATCGCCGTTGCGCGGATGTTATTTGAAATCGGTGCCGATGAAGATGTGATCTGTGCTGCCTTCCTGCACGACGCCGTGGAAGATGCCGACCATCCCGAGGCCATTCGCGAACACATCTACCGCGAATTTGGTGACCAAGTGTTGTACTTGGTGGAAGCAGTCTCTAAGGATGCGGGTATCGCCGATAAAATCGAGCAGCAGCAGGCATACATGGAGCAAATGCGCCGCGCATTTGAGGTGGATATCTTCGCCTTCTTCATTAAGGTCTGCGATCTCTTGGATAACATGAAATCCATCACGGCTCTCTCTCAAGAGAGGAAGGATCGATGGATCAAAGAGCTGAAATACCAATACATGCCCCTTTTTGCCGAATTCTTCCCCCGTATTCCCTTGGTGCATCAAGAAATGTACTCCCGCATGATTGATGCAGTGGAATCCACAATCGGTAGCATAGAAACCGCCTCCAGGAGTACGATAGATTCTCCCCTGTGAACAGCTTCCCTCTCCAGACGCGGCAAACGCTGAAGATGCTCGGATTCTCCGAGAACGAAATCCGCATCCTCTTTTTGCTGTTCCAGCATCGCAAGCTGACCACCAAAGAAATCAGTCAGCAGAGCATGCTCTCGTTTGATACGGTGCACTACGCACTCCATAGCATCGAGAAACGCAGCCTCATCCATCGCACCACGCACAATAATGAAGACACCGCAGAAATGATTTCGAACGACCAGTTCCTCCTCTGGATAGACGACCAAAAAAAGCAAAACAGCACCGTGTACGACGAAGCGAAGGAAGTGATCGGAAGTTTTTTGACCATGGTGCAGGAATCCACATGGAAGCCGAATGTGCTCTACTTTGAAGGCGTACAAGGCGTGATCGATATTTATGAAGACATGCTCGCACAAGGCCAGGACATCCGCGGCTGGACAGACATCCAGAAAATCTCGGAGACTTTGGGAGCCTATATGGATGAATTCATTCGCAAGCGCATAGAAAAGAAAATCACGAGTTACGCCATCATGCCCACAAATGCGTTGAACGAAAAATATGCAAAGAAAGATCAGTTGCGAAATGTGAAGTTTTCGAAGAATTTGCTGATCAATGGCGAAATCCGCATCTACGGCGACCGCGTGGCGGTAATCACGTTCCATGCAGAAAAACCTGTGGGTTTCGTGTTCAGTGGCGAAGTGATGACCACGGTGTTCCGCGGACTCTTCGAACACGCCTGGCACAGCAACGACTGATGCGTTGAGACGACGGAATTAGTCCCTGTTTTTTGGCTGACAGATGAACGTGTAGAACTTCTGGTCACCCTGACCGTGAGTTTCGTAGTCAGAAATATTTCCTTCGGTGCGTCTCATAAAGCGGAAGTGCTCACCGATGAGCTTCTCCCAGCGTTCGTGACTGCGGAATGCGCGCATCTGTCCATCGTGATTCATCCACATGCGCATACGCACATATTCCTGATCCGGCTTATATTGGTGTGGCTCAGAGTCGTTGATCAACGAAATACCATTGCCGTCGAGCATGGCGCCGGGCGCCTTTACACAGAAGGCAAAGTGACCGTCCGCCTTGGTAGAAGCAGCAATCAATTCGAAGAGTTTTTCCAATGTTTCATCATCGAAATAGTGGATGGAAGAGTGCGAAACAATCGTATCGAATTTACGTCCCTGCTGTTGCATTTGTGCAAATGCCTCAAACATATCGAGAGGCTGCAGCAATTCTAGCTTCTTGGCGTATCGCTCTGGCAACTCTGCTTTTCTATCTGCCAAGTGATCGTAAATTTCCTCACTTCCATCGAGAACCGTCACGCTCTGCGCATTTCCCACCTTTAAGTAGTGCTCCGGATCAGCGCCATTACCGGCACCAATTTCCAATACCGTCTTATTCTCTATCAACTTTGTCTTATGCTGAGGACCATTCAGGTAGCTGACCATTTCGTGAGCAAAGGGAGTGGATTCATTGCGATTGGTGAACAGATACATGCCACGTCGGTGCAGATCATCGTACGGAATCTCGCAACCTGTCAGCAGACGAATCCAGTTCTCGCGCGTGTTGCGGAGTAAAAACAGGTGATTGGAAGGAACATCCAATGCCACCTTTTTTTCTGGAAGCATGCTCGCTAATCCCTTACGTGGAACGCGTAAATTCACAGTTTCCGATTCACCGGGTAAGCAGAGCCTACTGACCGCATGTGTTCTATCGCTCAATTGTTGGTAGGACTGCATCGTTCTGTTTTTTTCATCCTGCAAGACTGCTGCATACACAAAACTCAAAGCGTAGCGCCTGGATTCGACTCCCGAAGCCACCAAAGCCTTTGTCGCATCCAGTAGTGGTCTATCGCGCAGATATGCTCCATCTGCACGTGCTTGTTCTTGTGTGATTTTGTGAGATTTCGCTGTCGCTTGCGCGGCGAGATCAAATGCGTTTGTACCGGTGGTACCACGAAGTGTCTGATATCGATCGTGAAACTCCTGACCAATCATCTGGATTCGTTGCACAGAAACACTCGGTGCTTCGAGAAGCACCTGATGAATCTCGCCGACACGTTCCAAGAGAGGGGCCTTCGTAGCTCCTCCTGGAGGGGTAATGGTAGAGGTCCGGATCACCTCAGAATGATAGAAAAATGTGCAAGAAAGTCAAACAAGTTGTATGTCAATAAGAGCCATTGGGGGCTACAAGATGCTGATCTATGGTACGATCCCCCCATGCCCTTCGACCCCATAGATCCCAAGCAGTCTTTTCCCGAATTAGAGCGGGGGGTCATGCAGTACTGGAAAGAGGAAGATATCTTCAAAAGAAGCATCCGAAACCGCAGTGTGACGGAGGGTGATTTGCTCGATGGAGCCAAAGGCAATAAAGAAGATGTCTTCAGTTTTTACGATGGTCCTCCCTTTGCTACCGGGCTGCCGCACTACGGACACATTCTCGCAGGAACCATCAAAGACGTGATCCCTCGTTACCAAACCATGCGTGGAAAAAAAGTAGAACGCAGATTTGGTTGGGACTGCCACGGATTGCCCATCGAAAACCTGATCGAGAAAGAACATGATTTAAAGAGCAAGAAAGACATCGAAGCCATGGGTGTAAAAGCCTTCAATGATTTGTGTCGCGCTTCTGTGCAGCGCTACGTCGCCGAGTGGCGCAAGACCGTGGAACGCACGGGCCGCTGGGTCGACATGGATCACGATTACCGCACCATGGACCCCGAATACATGGAGAGTATTTGGTGGGTGTTTAAAAACTTGGCCGAGAAGAAATTGATCTACGAAGGCCATAAACCCATGCATATCTGCCCTCGTTGCATGACGCCGTTGAGCAATTTTGAGGTCACGCAGGGCTACAAAGACATCACCGATCAATCGGCGTACGTGAAGTTCGCACTCACAGATGAGCCCAATACATTTGTGTTGGCATGGACCACCACACCATGGACGTTGCCGGGGAACTTGTTCCTCGCAGTGGGTCCGAAGATCCCGTACGTGAAGGTGGAGTTCGACGGCGCGCAGTACATCCTCGCCGAGTCGCGCGTAGATCACGTGTTCAAAAACAAGGAGCACACGATCACCGGAAAAGTGAAGGCCAAAGATCTTGTAGGAAAATCCTACGAGCCGCTCTTCCCCTACTTCGTGACAAAGTACCCCGATGCCTTCCGCATAGTCGAAGGGGACTTCGTCACCACCGAAGATGGAACCGGCGTCGTGCACATCGCACCTGGCTTTGGCGAAGATGACTTCCAAGTCGGTAAGCGCGAAGGCGCCGCGATGCTCCAGCACGTGAGCATGGATGGAGTCTTTATCAAGGAAGTCACAGATTTTGCCGGCATGGATGTGAAGCCCAAAGATGAGCCAAGCAAAACGGATAAAGAGGTGATCAAATGGCTGAAATCTAAGAACAAATTATTTGAACAAGAAAGCTACAAGCACAGCTACCCGCACTGCTGGCGTTGCGACACTCCCCTGCTGAACTACGCGACCAGTTCGTGGTTTGTGCAGGTAGAAAAAATCAAGAAGGACATGCTCGCGGCAAATGCAAAAACCACGTGGGTTCCTGATCACCTGCGCGATGGAAGATTCGGCAAGTGGCTCGAGGGCGCACGCGACTGGGCGATCTCTCGTAACAGATACTGGGGAACACCTCTTCCTATCTGGCGCACGATGGATGGATCCAGCATGGAAGTCATCGGCAGTCGCGATGATTTGATGCAGCGCAAAAAATTGCGCTTCACCAAAGTCACCGTACTCCGCCATGGTGAAAGTGAAGGAAATGTAAAACCGGTGTATCAAGGAAATCCTCCAGGCACTCCGCTTACCAAGAACGGACAAAAGCAGGCAGCAGCCGGCGCCGAGACTCTGGAAGGCGAGACTGTCGCGGTGATCTATGCCTCACCGTTGATGCGCACGCAGCAAACTGCCCAAGCGGTTGCCAAGGTCACTGGTGCCGAAATCAAAACCGATGATCGCATTCGCGAGACGGCGTTTGGGGACTACGAAGGCAAGACGATTGATTTCTCGGATATGGCTTTGGTACGCGACAAACGCGCCAAGAAGCTCGCCGAGAATTCCATCGAAAGCATTTATCACTTCCCTGGCATGGAAACCTGGGACCATGTGCAGTCGCGCGTGGCGGAATTCCTTACAGAAGTTTTGCCGCATCACCGTGGGGAGCACATCGTGATCGTCACACATGCAGACCCCGTTCAAAACATGAAGCACTTCTTCACTAAGGAGGACCCCGTGAAGATCAGTCATCAGCCTTACCCCGGCTTTGCTGTCCCGCACACCTTCTTCTGGGACCACGACATGCAATCTTCCGTGGATCTCCACAAAGAAACCGTCGACGACATCACATGGGCTGCGAATGATGCCGATGCGAGCGTCGAAATCACCATGGTGCGCCACGGCCAGACCGACTACAACGTGGAGCACAAAATCCAGAGTGCTCCTGCCAATCCCCCACTCAACGACACAGGCAGAGGCCAGGCAGAGGAGACCGCACAGATGCTCAAAGGCGAAACATTTGATGTGATCATTGCGTCTGATTTGGCACGCGCACGCGAAACCGCAGAGATCATCCATAAACAGATGCCGAATGTGCCGCTGGAATTCACGGAGCTCCTGCGCGAGCGCGACTTTGGAAAAGAGGCAAGTGGAATGCCCACGCCTGAATTCCTCAAAAAATATCCTTGGCCCTACGAGAATATCAATATCTCGATGCACCCATTGAATCCCTTTGGAGGCGATAGCCTCAGCTCATTCTTGAGAAAAGCGGAGCAGGTACAAGAAATGCTCCTCAAGAAATATGCAGGGAAAAAAGTCCTTGTTGTCGCGCATGGAGGAACCATCCAAGCATTACAAGCAGTCGCACTCAATCTTGATCATCAAGCAGCAGTCGACAGCGCTCCACATAATGGAGAGGCCAAGAAGCTCACGCTCAAACCATTGATGAGGCGCATCCCTGAAGTGCTCGACTGCTGGTTCGAAAGCGGATCCATGCCCTACGCACAGAGCCACTTCCCCTTCAGTCACGCATCCGGACCCATTGAACGCAAGAAAAAGGACATGCCCCCGGGCTTCCCTGCGAACTTCATCGCCGAAGGCATCGACCAAACACGCGGCTGGTTCTACACGCTCACGGTGTTGAGCGCTGCCCTGTATAAGGAGCCATCGTTCCTCAATTGTATTGTGAACGGAACGGTCCTCGCCGAAGACGGCAAGAAGATGAGCAAGAGACTGAAGAACTACCCAGAGCCTTTGGAAGTCGTCGAAAAACATGGCGCTGATGCCGTGCGCTTTGCACTGATGAGTTCACCCGCTGTGCGTGCAGAGGACCTGCGCTTTAGCGAGAAGATTGTGGAGGAATCCCTCCGCGCGGTACTTCTACCGCTGTGGCACAGCACGGGATTCTTTGTGACGTACGCCAATGCCGCAAAGTTCTCGCCCGTGAGTAAGCCGGAGAGTTCCACGCATCCGCTCGATGTGTGGATCAAGGCAGAGGTACAAGACTTGGTGAATCGCATGACGGGAGAATTGGAACGCTACAACCTCTCGGGTACGTGCAGCGAGTTGATGGATACCATCGACGCGCTCACCAACTGGTACATCCGTCTCTCGCGCCGTCGCTTTGCCGGCAAGACCGAAACCGGCGAAGTGATCGATGCACAGCAACAGGAACAAGCTCTGCAGACGTTGTACGAAGTCCTCGTGACCATCTGCCAAGTGTTGGCCCCGTTCTGTCCGTTCATTACCGATGCCATCTACCAGAACCTGGTGAACGAAAAACACGGCTCTGTGCACCTGACCAACTGGCCAGACGAACGAAAGTTGAAGCCCGAAGAGCAGAAGCTTTTGGTACGTAACCGCTTGCTCCGCAAAATCGTGTCACTGGGACTTTCTGTGCGCAGCGAAGCCAAAGTGCGCCTGCGTCAGCCTCTCAAGCAAGCAACGGTCGCCATCCCTGCTGGCATCCTCAGCGGAACACTCAACGCCGAGGAGTTCTCTCTCCTGCGCCAAGAATTGAACATCAAGACGATCGAGATCATCAGTGATCCCGGCGCACTCGCCGAAGCCATCTTGCAAATCGACGCGCGCAAAGTCGGTCCACGCGTGGGTGGCGGCGTGCAGGATCTCATCAAAGCAGGCAAAGACGGGAAATTCGAAGTCTTGGAAGACGGCGGATTCCGCGTATTGGAAACAATCCTCACTGCAGAAGAAGCAACCGTCATCTACAAAGGCAAAGAAGGTCGCAACATCGCAGCAGAAGGAGGAGTCGTCGTCGCCATGGATACCGAGGTCAGCGATGAGTTGCTACTCGAAGGCCAAGCACGTGAACTCATCCGCGCGATTCAGCAGGCACGCAAAGATGCGGGCTACGCGTTTACCGACAAGATCAAACTGTGGGTCGAGGCAGAACCGGGCCTGATGGAAAAATTCGGCAGTCTGATCACCAGCGAAACCCAAGCGACTCTTGCGGCCAACGAAGGAGCTGCGCAGACCGTAGAGCTGGAAGGTATGAAGATCACGTTCCAGTTCCAGAAAGCGTAACTCTGCAAAGAGTGCTAGGATGTGTTCTATGACCCCTACACGTCTTGCCCTTCGCGCTCTTCTCACCATGGCCTTGGTATGGGTGATGGCGAAGTATCTTCCGCAGTACTTGAGCATTTCGGGTGGGTTGGCCGCCATTATTGTCACGGGTGCGCTCCTGACGCTCTTGAACTTGTTTGTGCGTCCGCTGCTGAACATCATCACGTTTCCACTCAAACTCTTCGCTACCATCATCGCCATCATCTTGGCGAATACGGTCTTCTTGTGGATTACGATGCTCATCGTTGCAGAATTGGACCCTACGTTGATTCAATTTGAAATTCGTGGCGGCATTATGGGATGGGTCGTCATTTCGCTGCTCTTAGGTCTCATGAACTGGATGCTCAAGGAGCTCCTGCACAAGCGCGAGTAAAAAGACAAGAAAACCATCCCGACAAAGCGACTCACGCGGGTAGAATCGTTTTCTTATGACTGCTCCGACATCAAAGCGACCTCTTCTGCCTCTCTTCTTTACGGTCTTCATCGACCTGATTGGACTGGGCATCGTCTTCCCGGTTCTCGCCGTAGTGCTCCTGCGTGCCGATGCGGGGGTTGTGCCGGTCGATATGCCATTCGAAACACGAAAGCTCTTGTACGGACTCTTAGTTGCCGTCTTCCCGCTCTGCCAATTCTTTGGTTCGCCCATTCTCGGTGCCATGTCCGATCACAAAGGCAGAAGACCCATGCTGCTGATCTCTTTTGGAGGAACACTCCTCGGCTACGTGCTCTTCGCCCTGGGTCTGCGCTGGGGAAGATTGGACATCCTGTTTCTTTCGAGAGCATTGGCCGGATTCACCGGAGGAAACATTGCCATTGCCATGTCGGCCTTGGCAGATATCAGCACAGATCAAGCATCCAAGACCAAGAACTTCGGTCTGATCGGCATGGCCTTTGGCTTAGGATTCATCTTAGGACCGGTGATTGGCGGGAAACTCTCTGACCCGACGATTCTTCCGTGGTTCATCATGGAGACGCCCTTCTGGTTTGCATCTCTCCTTACGGCGGTGAACATGGTCTTCCTGTGGAAGTTCCTGCCCGAAACCCTTCGTAACCCTCTGCATACTCCTGTAAGTCTGCTCACGGGCGTACGCAACATCGCTGCGGCTATGCGGCTCCCGAATTTGCGCACGATCTTCATTGTGATGTTCACGCTCACGCTCGGCTTTAACTTCTTCGCGCAGTTCTTCCAGGTGTTCCTCATCGAAAAGTTCTCGTTTACCACATCGCAGATTGGAAACGTGTTCGGGTACGTGGGTATTTGGATTGCCATCACCCAGGGCTTCATCACGGGACCTGTCGCTCGCCGGTTTAGTGCCAGAACAGTGCTGTCTTTCTCGGTGTTAGGACTCGCGTTTGTCTTCCCCCTCTTGCTGGTGCCGGAGCAGGCGTGGTACTTGCTCCTCTTCTTGCCGTTCATCGCCATCTTCCAGGGACTTACGCAACCAAACTCTTCTACGATTATTTCAGAGTTGGCAGATGAAGAATCTCAGGGAGAAATTATGGGCATCAACCAGTCGGTACAGTCGTTGGGGCAGATGATTCCACCGGTGATCTCTGGCTTGGTGAGTGCGCTCCATCCCACTCTGCCGATCATTGCTGCGAGTGCGATGACCTTCCTTGCATGGCTGATTTTCGTTGGATTTTTCCGTCCCGAAAAAAAGACGCAATTCCACGAGGTCGCGTAGACATGACGAAGATTCACCGAAGTTTTCTCTCTATTTTTTTGCAATAAAAATTTACGATCAGCCCTAACATAAGCCAAAAAGCAACACTCTGCACAGGTGTGTGAAAAATATATGCGCGAACATGTTCACAAAAAAATTCCATGACAGGAAACTTCACATGGTGTCGCTTTTTGCAGAACTAGTATTCGCTTGCGCACGTGCTACGATCAATCCCTTTCTTCGCGCCTCCTATGAAACTCCTCCACTCTGCACTCGTGGTTCTCCCGCTCCTGCTCGGAGCACCGTCGGCATTCGCCGCAACGGCAGGTGAGACACTCTTCGACGGGAGAGGAATTCACTACTTGGAGTCCCGCGGAGCGATTGTTGCCGACAGCTGGCAACCCACCGAGACAATTTCCCGCGCAGAGTTTGTGGAGATGGTCACGACCCTTGTCTACGAGCATGACCTGCATGCTGGATGCTTCGCTGATTTGGCTTCGACGAAGAAATCGAAGTACGACATGCTCTTCAAAGAAATTTCTTTGGACCATCCCTTGGCTGTGCACCTATGCGTAGGTCTGAAGACCGGCATCATCCATGGCAACAAAGATGGTTCCTTCTCGCCCGAAGCAAAGATCACCGTCGCAGAGGCGTCGCAAATTCTCTACCGTGCATACGACATGGGTCCCTTGAATCGCAAGAGTGCTGTGGGCAAGCCGTGGTACGCGCAGCCGATGCACGATCTCCAGGTGGCAGCACTGCTCCCCGGCAAACTGTACGACACTCCTTTGCACCGCGTAACGCGCGAGGAAGCAGGCGAAATGCTCATGCGCATGCGCGGGCACGAAACGAGACTTCGCCAGGCAGGCGATCTGCGAGTGATGCGCGGAGCCTCGATGCAGAACCCCACGACCACAACGCTCACGCGTGTGGAGGACATGTCGACACCAGCAGGTGCTGCGGATGTGGACGTGATCGATATCTCTCACAGAGAAGGCAACATCCGCAACGACGCGCCATTGGGCATGGTGAAGGTTTACGCTCGCGGTATCGAATGGGTCATTCCTCGACCAGTCTCTCGACGCTAACGAGAACCTCACGATCACTCTCGATACGATAGAAAAGTGATACGCTATCTCCCATGAACCTCCTCGCCGATGCCACGCTGTTCATCGAGACTGCAAGCAAAACCATTCCGCTGATCCCCTTTTTGTTCTGGGCATCGCTGGTGGAAGAATTAGTGGCACCCATCCCTGCATTTTTTGTAGCAGTGGTCGCAGCGCCCATCGTGCATGCAGCCGGATACTCCTACGTAGGAATCTTTGCATTGGCATGCGTGAGCTCGGTCGGGAAAACCTTGGCCTCGTGGATCTACTACGTGTTAGGCGATAAAGCAGAGGACTGGGTCACAGGAAAGTGGGGACGCGTGTTGGGCATTTCGCACGAATCCTTGGAAAACTGGGGGCCAAAAGTAGGAAAGGGATGGAAAGATGAAATTGTTCTGACGATTCTACGCACGATTCCGTTTATCCCCAGTGCACCCATTTCTGTATTGGCCGGAGTGGTAAAAGTGAAATTACGCAGCTACTTGGGTGCCACGTTTTTTGGCTACACACTGCGTAATTTTGCATTACTCACGTTGGCCTATGAAGGTCTTGATTGGTGGAAGTCCTTAATTGGCCTGGCAGGAGAAACCAACTCGAGCCTCACAAGCTTCCTCGTGATTGGCATCATCCTCGCCATCGCATGGTCCGTGTGGAAAGGCAAACACCAAACCATGGCGAATGACGTACGGGAATTCTTTCGCTCCTTTCGCAATGCCCAAAAGTAAATTCCAACCTACGGCATGGATGATCATGGCACTGCCGTTGCTGCTCCTCTGGAAAGGCGGCACGGATCCACGTGCCACGTGGATACTGGGAATCTTCATAGGTCTTGCTGCGCTGTATCAATGGAAGCGCGGACCTGTACATAAAATCGAAGGCGCACTCGTGATGGTCCTTACCGCATTTGCCGCCTGGACCGCCGTGAGCTTTTTTGCCTCGACCACACAAACCTGGGGATTCAACGAAGTCATCCGCGATGCCGCACTCATGTTGCTCGTGTGGTTAAGCATGCAAACAGAAGTGCACGATAGGAGACGCATTCTCCAATCACTGCTCGCAGTAACGATTGTCGCAGCATGTGTAGGGCTCGTGGTCTACGTGCTGCAACCGGGAGACAGACTAGTGGGAACGTTCTTCGATAGTGCCTTACAGGAAGAATGGCCCAACACGTTCGCAAGCTTGCTGCTGCTTGCATGGCCCTTGGCGTTTGTGGCGCTCCCCAAAAAATGGAACATCGCTTGTGCGGCGTTTTTCTTTGGGTGCATTGCACTCACCGCCTCGCGCGGCGCACTGCTGGCGCTGGGTGCGCAATTGCTCGTGGCAAGTACGCTCTGGCTCAAGGACAACCGTGGAAGCCTGAGAACGCAAAAAGCGCATCTGTTAGCCATAATCTTTGGTGCGGCCTGCGTCCTCGCAACGGTCTTTGCTGCCAATACAGTGCGCCATGTGACCTTCCCTGTGGTGTCGCTGAGTGAGCGTGTGAGCTTTACCGGGAATGACAAATCGCGCTCCATGCAGGAACGATGGAATTACTGGAAACAGGCGCTCGCCATGGTGAGTGAGCGACCGCTGCTTGGGTGGGGACCCGATAGTTTTGGAAGTGTGCAGCAGAGATTCCAAACAGTGGCGGCAGAAACCACTGCACATCCGCACAGTGTGTATCTCAAGTACATGGCCGAGCGCGGAGTCACCGGCTTCTTGCTCTTCCTGCTTCTGATTTCTTGCGTGATTTTTTCTGCACTCGCGCGTCTGCGCGCACGCACGGTGCACGCCGAGGAACGCAGCATCATGCGCATGATGCTGCTGTCGCTCCTGGGAGTACTGCTCCATAACTTGCTCGATACCACAGTCACTGTCCCCGGTATGGCGATTCCTTTTTGGATTCTCGCAGGACTCGTGCTTGTGCAGGAGCCAATGGTCCATCGTGTGCACAGAGCACACTCACTGTTATTCGTGAGTGCAGCAGGTGCGCTGCTCGTGATGAGTGCCATGGAGTACGCGCGACCACGCATGCTCCGCGGATTAACTGAGCTCCAGGATGCTGCGGAACTTCTCCAACAAAACGACGTGCAGGGAGCAGGTCGCCTGATCCAGGATTTCCGCAGGCTCAGCCCCGAAGAACCGCAAGGTGCGTTCTTATTGGCGCAATTTTTTGTTCTAAGTAATAGGCAAGAGGAAGCCAATATTCTTTATAAAGAAGCTTTCGAAAAAGGAGGGTGGAACTCCCCTGCCATGGTCGCAGACTATCTCCAAACACTTGCAGCAGAAGAGCCTGATGCCTTGGCACAACACCACGAACAGATCCACGCTATGACTGTCTCTTTCGCCGAGGCCATCACACAAAACCGTCACGGGGTAGCGCGTGGAGATATACCCGAACAGTTTTCGGAGTTGGTTGATGTGCTCATCTTCGTGTATCCCGCGTCTCGCACCGAGTGGGAAGCACTGCGCGAACGTGCGAACAACGAAACAACGAACTGGCGACGCTACTTTGCAGAACGTCCGCAGGGAAAACTGTGGAACTAAAAACGGAGAGCCGAAACCCTCCGCTTTTGAGAGATGCAAATGAACTCTTATTTACACTTACCACCCAAGCACATGCCCGAGGTGCAGTTGCCCCCATGGGCGCAAGGCTGACCCGAAGCTTGGTTCTTGAGGTTGCTCAAGTTGCGCACGCAACCAGAGGTCGTCTGTGACGTCTGACTGCAAGAGCAGCGGGAGTTAGGCTGGAAGCCGACACAGTGCACGAAGTACTGGTTACCGTTCCATGAATCTGCACACTCACCACCGTGCTTGCAGAGTCCGCCGAGTTGCACCTTGCCACTCGTACTGGAAACGCTCGAAGACGATGCAGGGCAGGAGCCTGTAGGAGTAACCGTCGTTGCGCCTGTAGGACAGCGTTTGAGGTTCTGGATGCCAGGAGTAGTGCAGGGCACGTTGCAGACCACCAAGCCATTCTGTGCGCAGGAAAGGGCACGAGCATTGGCAAGACCCATGGCTTTGACGCAGAAGTTATTGGCAGCACCGGGCACGTTGCACGTGGTGCGCACGAGTGCACCTCCTTGGGAGAAGCTGCAGTTGAGTCCTGTCGTGCGTGATACCGAAGACGTGCTGTACGTTCCACGTGTGACCACGCGACGGCTGGAAGAAGACTTGGATGATGCGCGATCGGCGATACACGTGACATACATTTCGTTGTACAAACCACCGATGGCCGTATCGCACGTGGCATTGAGGTTACAGTTGGGACACACCATGCAGGTGTTGAGTGCTTTTTCGCAGGCGAGACCTTTCTGCGGCAAGCCGTTGCAGTAGAAACCGTTCTTGCTGCCGTTCACGCCCGTGACTTGCTTAGCCGTGGGATGAAGCTTTTTACAAACGGCGTTGCTGCTGAGGTTTTGGTAACCCACGCAGCGCATGCCCACCGATGCACACACTTCTGTGCCGGTATCCATGGCCTTGTCGTTACCTTTGACGATGTAATAGGTTTTACCATCCACAGTGACTGATGTCGCAGCGGCATTCACGTCTGCAACCTGCAGAAGAAGCACAGCGACGATCGCAGTCCCAAGGAGCGGGAGGAATCGTTTCATAGAAAAAGGGGAATACAGCCCACGATACGCTTTTGAGGATTTGCTCAGCAAGTGCAGAAAATTGGCTATAGGGTCAAACGAATGAAGTTGCTACAGTGCTCGGTATGCTCCGTCGCATCCTGTCCATGCCTGTCATCCGCTGGTTTCACGCAAAGCCCAAGCGCGCGGTCATCGTGTTCTTCGCAGCCCTCTTTGTCCTAGGGCTCACGACCTACCGACACTACGGAGTCCCGTACGACGAGGGAACATTGGATTCACTCGCGCGTGATGCACACGCGTACGTGTTCAAAGGAGCAGAGTGGCCCACCAATCCATCATGGCGCTACCACGGCACGCTCATCGAGCTGCCATTGTATGTTCTGGAGGAATGGATCTCGCCTTTGGGAAGTCCATCGAGCAACGATAAGCGTTTGTACGTGCGTCACTTTTTTGGAGCGTTTCTCTTTTTGGTCCTCAGTGCATACCTGATGTACGTGCATGCACGCAGAGCCACGAAGAATATCTGGTGGGGCCTCTTGGGCGCGCTGCTCTTTTTGCTACTCCCGCGCATCTACGCCCATGGGTTTTATAACACACGAGATATTCCACAGATCGCGATGTTCGCGTTGGCTATGTTCACACTCTTGCGCGTGCTCGATGTGCATACGTACTCACGAGCAACACTCCACGGCATAGCGATTGCTCTCGCACTGTCACTGCGTCTGAGCGCACTGATTCTTCTGCCGATCACGTTTCTGTTTTTAGGAATCGAATACATGCGCAGTAGACAACGCGGAACACCTGAGCGCGCACTGCACTTCATTGCCCTTGGCGCCACGACAACAGCAGCATCTGTACTTGCGACCTGGCTCTTCTGGCCATTTTTGTGGGAAGCACCCATTGCGCACTTCCACGAAGCGTATGCCTTTATGAGCAATTTAGGATCTGAGACGTTCATCTTCGGTCGTATGTATGACCACTTCCCGTGGTTCTACATTCCGCTGTGGATAGCAGTAACCGTACCCGTAGTGGTGTTTGTGCTGTGCATAGTGGGAATCATGACCAGTGCATTGGGTATTGGCATGCAATCGAAAACACTGAGTGCCGAAGCACGCGATCGCCTGGTGTATCTGTGCTGGTTGATTGCCCCCGTGGTGGCAATACTGGTTTCGGGTGCGGGCATTTACTTGGAATGGCGTCACGTATTTTTCTTGGCGCCCGCCATCATTCTCTTGGCACTGCTCGGGTTCCGGGATCTCTTGGATTGGTCACGACCAAAAAAATGGATACACACAACACTCATCGGTGTGCTCACCCTGCAACTGTGTGCGACAGGATTCTGGATGATGCGCAATCATCCGCACCAGTTCATGTACTACAGCATTCCGCTGAAGATTGCCGTCCCTCTTTTCTTACCCGATTACTGGGCACTCTCGTACCGCACGACTTCGGAAAAAGCATTGGAGCTGGCACCATCACGGATTTTCACGCTCTATAGCGATGAGAATGTCGCCTACCAAAATATGTACACCGTCTTCCCGGTGTCTCTCACTCGCGCTATGCGGGTTCCCTCGCCAGAAGAGGCCATGCTGGTGATGACGCGATCACCCGAGATCGCAAAGAATCTCGAGCCCCTGCACTTGGTGCAAGTGGATGGTGTAACCATCAACGGCGTGTATAAAGGCGGACAATACCCGCTTCGTTAGGGTCGCTTCCACTCGGTCATCTTCCCCATGTCGCGCTCGATGGCATCCGCTTTGCGTAGCCCCTTCACCTGCACGCGATTGAGCAAAGGGAAATGTCGCGCATCATCCAGAGCAGCACCGATGTCCCACAGATCTTCTTCGCTCGTCATCCAGTGCTGATCATCAAAACGTGAGAGATCGAATGGCACGGAGTACGAACGCAGAGTTTTCGTACCATCATCCAAAAAATATTCATGGAAGTACGACAACGCCAATTCGCGCGGAGTTCTGTAGATAGGCTCGCGATACCGCAGCACACCGTGATTGGTTTTACTGATGGCTCCCCAATAACCGTTCTTGCGGAATAACGTAACGACATGATCTTTATCGGTAGGTTGGGACTTGAGATCCATGATCAACGGATCTTGCCCGTGTACGCGCAATGCGACAGCGGCGAGGAGCGCACCTTCTATGCAGTGTGCATTGTTCTCGCGTAGCACGCGTCGCGGAGACTTGAGTGTGTCGCCACCCGGTTCGAAGTTCGCAGGAATCCGATTCAGGAAATCCTGAATTTTTGCAGGAGTATTGAGCTTGCGAAGCTGCGCCAATTCACCACGCGAGAGACCAAACATGGTTTTCAGTATAACGCACAATGGGTACACTCCATGCGTTTCCCCCTTTTTCCCCTTCTCTTATGAAGAAGCAACTTCTCTTCTGGATCCCGAATGTCCTCCTGGTCTTTGTAATGGTGGCCTCGGCCATCATGTACTTCGCACAACCAGAAATGGCTGCCAAAGCATTTACCGATCTCGGCTACCCGGTCTACACCGTGTACTTCAACGCCATTGCCAAGATTCTCGGTGGTATCGCCATCGTCGTACCAATGTTGCCACGCTGGGTGAAAGAATTTGCCTACGCCGGTTACCTCTACATTATTCTCCTTGCAACGCAGGCGGTGTACATCGCCATGCCAGGCAACTGGGCCATGATGCTGATCTTCGTCGCCTTGTGGGCAGCAGCCTACTGGGGCTTTAGGAACAAGTACGCGAAATAAGGTTACGCATGAAGATTAAGAGGCGCCAGCCTAGGCTGGCGCTTTTGTGTATGCGGAAAATATTGAACTATTTATTTGATCAATAAAAGTGCACTGGAGGGTCCGCCGCCGCGGGGGGTGTGCGGTAGCCCTGCGCGTAGCGCATGTCGATGA
>CAZDEA010000011.1:0-20658 GCA_964504485.1 uncultured Candidatus Peribacteria bacterium
GGAATCTGGAAAATCACCTGTCGAGTGGTGTAGGCATTTCCCTGTGTCACAAACAATTCCTCGCCTGCTTTTTTGATGATCTTGGAGGCCAAAATGGAGGCATCTTCACGCGGCATTTTTTGTGCAATCAATCCTGCGATGAGTCCCGCGAGTGCGTCTCCCGTTCCTCCCACCGTAAGCCCGGCATTGCCTCCCTCCACTTCTACAATAGAGCCATCGGGCAGAGCAATCATATCCGTAGCACCCTTCACGTGGATGACCTGCTTTGCTTTGGCAGCGGCCTCCGCAACCTCCTCCATGCGCAACTCCATGCGTTCCAGTTCACCCAAGTGTGGCGTCAAAACAGCCTTCTTGCCTTTCACTGCATCGAGCGTCCAGGGTTGGAGCGCAGAGGCATCCAAGACCATGGGGCAGGAGCAACTTTCGATGAGTGCCTTCAAGTGCGTCTGTGCGTTTTTATCGCGAGCAAGTCCGGGGCCGATCACCACACAGTCCATCGTCGCGAGCATCTCGCTGAGTGGCTCGACATGTTTCGCCGAAAGCGACTCGCCCGGGAAGGGGTGCACCAAGAAATTCAGGGACGTCATGCGCGCAACATTGGCGTGGACCTCTGGCAGAGACACATAGATCAAATCGACTCCGCTGGCTTCTGCTGCGAGTGCCGAAAACAACGGCGCTCCATGGATGGGGCCACTACCACCGATCACCATCACGATGCCGTTCTCGCCTTTGTGGGAATGTGGGGAGCGATCCATGCGGGACATCGTATCACTTTCTACGCGCTTCCAAGACCCCCTCCACCGTGGTGCGCACACGGTCGCGGAAGTTCTCGGCCGAGAATTGCTTGGAGTGCTCGCGAATAGTGTCGTGATCGAACGACATGCCTTGGAATTTTTTCATGGCCTCCACCAGGGCCTCCATGGATTGCTTGGCAAAGAAGATGCCTGTTTTGCCCTCCACAACGGTGTCCAGCGCGCCTCCTTTTCCAAAGGCGATCACGGGAGTGCCCATGGCTTGGGCCTCCAGCGGGACAATCCCCGCGTCTTCATGCGCGGCAAACAACACAGCCTTCGCGTTGGCATAGAGTGCGGGCAGGTCGGCATCGGGTACATAGCCCAAGAACCTCACCGTGGGCCCTGCCAAGGCTTTGAGCCGTGCTTCCTCTTGCCCCTGCCCAGCAATAGTCAGCGGCACACCCAGGGCATTTGCAGCAGAAATCAGCAGGTCGATGCGCTTGTACGGCACCAGTCTCCCCACACTCAAAAATCCTTCGCGCTTCTGAGTCATGGGTGCTTGGAAAAACACATCCGAGACCGGTGGCGGAATCACCACGCTCGCGCGGCCGTACGTGTCTTTGATCCGCCGTGCAGTTTCTGCGGAGTTGGCGATGAACACATCTACGCGTTTGGCCGTGGAAAGATCCCAGCGACGCAAGCTGCCGAGTGTGCGCTTGAGTCTGCGCCACAAAAATTTTGGCACACGAAAATCCCGCAAATATTCCTGTTCCATTTCCCATGCGTAGCGCATGGGTGTGTGGCAGTAGCACACGTGCACCGCGGTGCTCGGCGGGATGATGCCTTTTCCTACCGCGTGCGATGAGCTGATGATCACGTCGTACCCGCGTAGGTCCATGCTCTCTACCGCGCGCGGCATCCATGGGAGGAGCAACTGATGACGACGAATCCATCCGTACCAACCTTGCAGTCTCGTGGGAACGATCTCGCTCTTGCCCAGCTCTCCCAAGCGATCCGTCTGCGCAACAGTGGTGAAGATGGGTGCACTGGGCCAGAGCTTGTGCAGCTCGAAGAGTGCATGTTCTGCACCTGCGTTCACGGTGAGCCAGTCGGCGACGAAGGCGACCTTCATGGAGGGAGTATACGGCATCCTTACTCATGCAATGTGTTCTCCGCTATCATCGGGTACGTGCTTCACCGACCTCGCTCTCGACTCCCGAAAAAACTTCGGCGTCCCGTGTCTGCTCCCCTGCGCGCCTTTGTGCGTCGTAGGCATCAGCGAACGAGTGCGCGCAAAGTAGAACGGTGGAAGCGCAGTGCGCGCCGTGTGGGCAAAGCAGGTACAGATATGCTGCGCATGATTCGCAGGTGGGGTCTTCTCGTCACGCTTCTCACGCTCGCAGGATTGTTCACGTTCCTTGCAGTTTCCCCTGTGGTGCAAGTGCGCGAAATCCGTGTACAACGCAGCGAAGCACGTACCGATATTGAGCGTGTGCAGAAGTCTTTGGCTCCACTCTTTGGAAGGCACCTACTCTTCCTTCCAGAATTCGAAGTGCTTGAGCTTCTCCAGTCTGCCATTCCCGATCTTGAGGAGGTTCAGGTGAGCAAAAACTACCCCTCCGAACTGGTGGTGCGCGTGCAGCTGCATCCTATCCTTGCTCGATTGACCATCGAGACACCGTCTGATGTTCCTGCGGGGTCCGGCGCAGTGTCTGCCAGAGGCAGGCCGCTTTACGATTACCTCACCGATAATGGTATTTACGTGTCGTCGCCTCTGCTGCTCTCGGGCAGCACCGCGTTTACCATCCGCGACTGGACTCTTCGTCCCGTGCCCGGCACGCGACTGCTCAGCGAAGAGACGCTTAAATTTTTGCGCGATAGCGAAGCCGCTCTGCAGCAAGAATTTGCCATGCGTGTCACGCGTCGATCGGTCTACTTACGCGCGCAAGAAGTGCATCTGCAGGTGGGCAAAACCAGTCTGTGGTTTGACACTCGCAGCGCGCTTGCGCCGCAGTTGGAACGATTGCGCACGTACCTTGCTGCCGTGGGATGGAATGGAGCAGGCCAATACGTCGATCTTCGCTTATCTGGTCGCGTGATTTACCGTTAATACTGCGGTCGGATGGGTGATTGACAGTTTGAGAATTTGCACAAAAAACCATCGAATGATGCTTCCCCCGGAGCGCGTCTCTCCGTACACTGCACCCATGTTCCAGTCGGTCCTTGCGGTACTGCTGTTTGGGATGATGCCTGTAGGAAATACCGGGCATGTCTCTGCACTCGATACCGCCCTTCTCGAAGTCGCGTCTCCCTCGCCCTTGGCGGGTGTTCTGCCGGAAGCTCTCAAAGGCAAAGTGCTCACAGCTTCGGGTTTGACGGTCGTCGATTTACAGACTGCGCAAATTCTCTACGCACGCGATGCGAACACACGTCGTCCCATTGCCAGTCTCACCAAACTCATGACCGCGATTTTGATTGTGGAGCATCATGATTTGGACGAATGGGTCACTGTTCCCAAGATGGTGAGTACGATTCCCGATACCTCTGTGCGTTTGGCACCCGGGCATCACCTGCGCGTGGGTGAATTACTCACAGCCATGCTCGTGAGCTCCAGCAACGATGCTGCCTACACATTGTCGGTATTTCACAGTGGGTCAGAAGCCTCTTTTGCTGTGGAGATGAACGAGCGTGCGAAGTCTCTGGGTCTCATCGATACGTCTTTTGCCAATGCCACGGGCTTCGATAGTGTGGATCAGTGGTCTACTGCGCGTGATGTTGCCAACCTTGCGGCCTATGCACTCAATGTTCCAGAGCTGCGCTCGCGGATGTCTCTTTCCAACGCTGTCATCACCAGCCGCGAAGGAGCACGCATTCCATTGGAACAAACCCATCAGCTCCTCAAGCAGGACTCCGTGGTGACAGCGGGCAAGACCGGTACCACCGATGCTGCTGGGCAGTGCTTGATGTCTGTGGTGCACGAAGGCGACAGAGATTATTTGGTTGTGCTGCTCTCTTCACGCGAACGCTACAGGGACATGCAGGTACTGCTTTCTGTCCTCGCTTCTCTTCTCGCCTAAACGCCACTGACGTTTTATGAGGACTCCCCTTTTCCAGTGGCTTACCCTCCGCGTGCGCATCGCGTGTATTGCCATGTTTGTGGTGTCGTCCATGCTCCCGCCTTTCGTTCCACGCAGCGCTCTTTCTGCAGATGAATCCGTCGTTCCTGCTCCGCAGTTTCTCTTTGTGGAGGATGGTTTCCTGATGAAGACGTCTACCATTGGTGAGCAGGGTTCACGCTTAGCGTTTGGCCAAGTGGTCGTGCACACGGTCAAGAGTGGCGAGAATATCGAGTCCATTGCGCAGAGGTACAAAATCTCTTCGCAGACCATCCGTGCTGTAAACGGCATCGCCGAAGGTTCCCCTATTCAACCCGAACAAGAGCTTCTCATTCTCCCCGTAGATGGAACGCTGCACGTGGTACGCAAAGGCCAGACACTCGCGCGCATTGCGCAGCTGTATGACGTGTCACAGGACATCATCAGTCGCCAGAACACACTCAAAGGAGGATTCATTGTTGCAGGTCAGCAGTTAGTGATTCCTGGCGGTAAGCCCATCGGAGGTTCTGTGCCGGCTATCGCTGCCATGCAGGAAGGTGAGCTGACGTTTGGAGAAAAACTTCCCGAGAAAGACATTCAATTGCAGATCAAAAACGGCAAGCCGGTTGCGCGCATGCCTTCGGATGCCAATGGTGGCAGTGTAAAACCCGCCCCTGTTGCGGCCGTACAGCCCACGTCTGGAATTTTACAGATGCCGTGTAACAACTGTTTCATTACGCAGTACTACCGCAGTGGACACTATGCTCTCGATATCCAAACACGCGGCGGCGGACCCATTTTTGCTTCTGAGGCAGGCACCATTATCCGTGCAGAGACCAGTGGATGGAATGGTGGTTACGGAAACGTGGTCGAAGTGGATCACGGCAACGGACTCATCACGCTCTACGCGCACAACAAAGATGTGTACGTAAAAGTGGGCGATCAGGTGACGCGTGGGCAGACCATCGCATGGATGGGAAACACAGGATTGGTGTACGGAGCCACGGGTATCCACGTGCACTACGAAGTGCACAGTAATGGTGTGAAGAAGAATCCGCTCTTGTACTTGGAATAACACCTCCTGAGCGTTGCGAATCCCCTCCTCTGGTAATTGCTAATTTTTGTGAAAAATGCTATAATATAAGAGAAATATGCATACCTTCCTCACACAAAAACTCACTCCACTCCTCCGCTTTGTACGCGAGAGTGACTTCTGGAGCACGATCCTGCTTTGGGTCTTGATTGCAGGCGTCTGCGTGGCTGTGGCGAATGTGGTGGCATAAAGGCCACGGCTCCATTGTCAGGTGATTTGTACACTGGTAGGATCCCCGCACTCCTTGGAGGAGAACGGTGACAGCGTTATTTGCGCGTCACCGGATCAATCCGAAAATGTGGAGCCGTATCCGCCTAGGCGGATGGATAGAGCGCTCATCATTCACATCATAGTTTCATTCATGTGGAGCCGTAGCTCAGCTGGTTAGAGCGCTTCCCTGTCACGGAAGAGGTCGCGGGTTCGAGTCCCGTTGGCTCCGCCACATTACAAACATCCGCCGAAGTTCCCGCAGTCCTCACGTCATCTTCCTCATGACAAGCTTTAAGAGCTTTGACGGAAGAATTTTTTTGACGATCACACTCATGGCATCCGCACCTGGGAATAGGTGAAATTTCACCACGCCGCACATCCATACAGAGAAATACGCATACCTGCGCGCGAGCCACGGGAAGGTGCTGTCATCCACTACACGGCGAAAGCCACGCATGGTGGGGGCGTACAGATCATTCCCGCCAATCTCGGCATCGGTAAACGTACGGTGCGGGTACAAGTACTTCATAATCCGGTGACGCTTCTCCATCTCGGGCTGCGGGCCACCACGGTTTGCGCGGCTGTATCGAAACGTTTCCACGGCTGCAAAGCTGCCCTTTGCCGCCATCTCTGCCAAGAACACGCGGTCTGGTGCCGGGAGGAGCTGGAACAAATTGCTTTCCAGCATGGGGATCAATCGCCACATGCCGTAGACCACGTTGCAGTCCACGCGCCACATCACCTCTCTAAAACGTTTGCCCGCGGGCTTGTGACGGATATCAAATGGGCGCACTTTTTCCCCGGTGTGCGTGCCATCTTTTTTCATGTTCATCGTGTGCGGGTACGCCAGCACAATGTTCGCATCGCTCTCCAGAACCTTCACGCAATCCGTGACAAAAGTAGGTGCCAAAAGATCATGCCCTGAGGCCCAACAGAAATACTTCCCCGATGCGCAGTGTGGCAAGTAGTTGAAGTTCGTATGCTGCCCCAGGTTCTTGGGGTGCCGGACATACGTGATGTTGCTGTGCTTCGCTGCGTACTCCTCGCAGATCTTTTGCGTGTCGTCGGTGCTGCCGTTATCGGCAATGATGATTTCGATGTGCGGGTAGTCTTGGCCCAGCAAGTTCTCCAATGCTTCGGCAAGAAATTCCCCCTCGTTACACACCGGTATGCCGAGAGTCACCAGTGGGAGTGATGCAGAGCTGTGCATGATCATCAGGGAATCAGGAAACGCGCTTCAGCCAGGCATCCGGCCAGTGCGTAATAGTCTTCGTCAGGTCGCTTTCGTTGAAGACTGGCTTTGGAGGATCAAAGACGAATTCGGGGTGTTTCGCTGCGAACTCGCGTGCTGCTGCCGCTGGGTTATCCTCCTTCCAGTTTGGGCCGGCACGCGGTACGTCGTGCAAGAACTCCATCGATCCATCCGTTGCAACGATGTACGAGCCGGGGGTCACCATGTTGTAGTACGCTTCGAGTTCGGCTGCCACATGCGCCTTGGTGTGATTGGAGTCCAACAGCACCATCACCGTCTCTCCTGGCTTGATCATGCTGCGTACTTTTTCGACGATGGCAGGATCAATCGAACTTCCTTCTACCAAGGTGATCAACGGACTGACCACATGTTCTTCGATCTGCTGTTTGTGGTCACCACGGAACTCAATCTCGACTCCAATAACACGGCCCTTCCCCATAGCCTTGCACAAGCTAGCGTAAAAAATTGCCCCTCCTCCGTGTGCGACACCGCACTCAATAATCACGTCCGGCTGCACTTTCCAGATCACCTCCTGAGTGCGGAGCATGTCTTCGGGCAACTGAATGATGGGAATGCCCATCCATGTGAAGGTGTAGGTGTACTTTTGATTCCAACCTACTTTCGACCATTGGTTCGAGAGAATTTCGAACGCACGTTTGGAATACAAAGGGAGAGTTTCGGCGGAACCATTGTTGGTGACGACGAGTTCCTGGGAGTCTGTATCGATCGAGAGTTGCATGAAGACATGGGAAAAGACGCTGCGAAATACTAAACGATTAGTTCTGCGATTGCCACCACGCGCACGCATCGGCAAGGCCGCTTTGGAGTGTGTACGAAGGTTTCCAGCCTACCTCGCGTTCCAGACGCTTCACTTCGGCAGTCAGCCGTGGAGGGTCCTGTGGAGGCAAAGGCAGCGCGCCCAGTGCAATCAGTTCGGGCTTATCGAGAATCACGCCGATCATCTCCACCATTTCGCGAATGCGTACGGGATTTCCAGAGGCAATATTCACCGCTCCGCGCACGTCACTTTCCAGGAGTGCCACAAAAGCAGACGCGACATCTTGTACATGCAAAAAGTCACGCACTTGTGTGCCTGGTGTGCACAATGCTTTCTCGTTTTTCAGAAGCGAGTGAATCACCGACGGTACAAGACGCTCCGGGTATTCGTGCGGCCCGTACAAATGGAAAATCCTCCCCCAGGCAGTGCTGATGCCTTCGGCCTCGATCACGGTTTTTCCAGATGCGGCTTTGGCTTTGCCATACGGTGTCGATGGCGCGAGGGGTGTGCTGTTCTCGTCGCAGTGGCCGCCACCACTCCAGTCGTACTCTGCGCAACTGCCTGCGCCCACAAAGCGTTCGGCTCCAATGCCTTTCGCAAGCGCCAGAAGATCGAGAGTCGCTTCGTGCCAGTGTTGGTTCAACGGCGAAGTCCAGTACACGCCGGGTGTGGCTATCCATGCGAAGTGCAGCACGTGCGTGGGTTTCACGCTCTCCATCAGAGTAGTTCGTGCTTCTGCATCCAAAAGATTCGTGTGATGCCATGTCACTCCTTTCTGTGCGAATGTCGTGTGCAGCGATACGGCGTGCACATCGAAGCCGTGAGCGACGAGAATAGGCAAAGAGTGTCGGCCGATGAAGCCACTCGCTCCTGTGACAAGAATCTTTTTTGTCATCGGAAATCGGGATACGTCCTATCGCGATCCGCGATCACCTGCGGTTGCACCGGCCAGGCAATCTGGAATTCTGGATCATCGAACCGCACGCCACTTCCAGCGTCGGCTTGGTACTCGCCCGTGATGGCGTAGAGCACTTCGGTATCCGATTCGAGTGTGAGGAACCCATGGGCGCATCCTTGCGGGATGTACAACGCCCGGTGATTCTCGGCGGTGAGCTCCGTTCCATACCACTTTTTGAATGTCTTTGATTCTGGGCGAAGGTCTAGAGCGACATCGAACATCTTGCCTCTCGTGCAGCGTACAAGTTTGGTCTCGCCGTGTGGAATACGCTGATAGTGCATTCCGCGGAGCGTGTGCTTGGCCGTGTTCAGCGAAATAGAAGTGTAGTCAAAACGTTCCAGTAGGCCGTTCGCTTTTGCGAACTGCATGTCCCACGTGCGCGCGAACATGCCCCGGTCATCCATGGAGCCCTCCACGTCTATCACGTAGACGCCAGCCAGTGCGGTTGCAGTGCAGAGCATACGAGAGGGGCATCATAGCACCTTTACCTCTGGCACGGGCACGATGAACTTCCCTCCCATCGCTCGGTATTCCTTCTGTTGCGCCAAGATCTCCTCTACAAAATTCCACGTGAGGAGCAGGACGTAGTCCGGTTTGTCTTCGAGGAGCTTTTCCACCGGTTCAATCTTCAAGAGTGTGCCGGGTGCGTAGCGTCCTTGCTTCATGGTGCTGCGATCCACGATGTACTCCACCAGCGTGCGGTCGATGCCGCAGTAGTTCATCAATGTACTGCCCTTGGCCGAGGCTCCGTAGACGGCGATGCGTTTGCCCTGGGCCTTTAGGTCCTTGAGCAATGCCACGAGGCGTTGCTTTAGCGTTTCTGTGCGCTCAGCGAAGCGTTTGTATGGTGCAGCGTCGTGGACACCCCAGGCTTCTTCCTGGGCCAGTGTGGCCGCTACAGAAGCATCCTGTGCCGATTCCTGGTGACCCAGGAACACGCGCAAGGAACCCCCATGCACAGGCAAGCGCTCCACCCGCGTGACCACCAACCCAAATTGTGCGCACAGGTGTGCAAAAGCTGTGAGCGAGAAATAGCACATGTGTTCGTGGTAGATCTGGTCGAACTCGGTGTGATCGATGGTGTCGATGGCGTACGCAAATTCGATGATCGCCGTGCCGTGCGGTTTCAGCAGTGCGGCAATGCCGGCGGCAAAGTCCCGCTGGTCGGCCACATGCGGCATCACGTTGTGTGCGTGGATCACATCGGCTTGCTTGCCCTCCGCTGCCAGACGCTTGGCCTGGGCTTCCGAAAAGAACGTGCAGAGTGTTTCAATCCCCTGCTCCATCGCAATCTTCGCAATGTTTGCGGCGGGTTCTATTCCCAACACGGGAATATGTTTCTCTTGGTAAAACTGCAGTAGGTATCCATCGTTGCTTGCGATATCGATCACCAGACTCCCCTGCCCCAGTGCGCGCTCCTCCACCATGCGGTGTGCGAGTGTTTTGCAGTGCGCCAAGAAGGCATCCGAAAACGAAGAGCGGTACAGATAGTGCGCGAACAATCTCTCGGCGGGCACGTTCTCGGTAATCTGCAGCAGCGTGCATTCTGTGCAACGCACGAGACACAGCGCGTAGCGTTCCTGGGGTGCCATTTCTTTGAGTAAATCATTCGCGAGCGGCGTGCTGCCCAAATCCAGCACCGTCTCCAGTGAGCGTGCCTGGCACGATCGACAGCAGGAAATTGCCGGCATGATCAGCGAGAGAGAAATTCCGTGTACCAAGCGATGGTCTGCTTGAGTCCTTCATCCAGAGAATACTGCGGCTTCCAGCCGAGCACCTTGCGTGCCTTGGCGGCGCTCAAGTGCTGCTTGAGAATTTCGTTCGAGGCTTCGTTGCGAACATCCAAGGTAAGGTCCGAACCCATCAACGTGAGCACGCGCTCGGCAATCTGGAGAACCGTAAGTGGTTCTTCGTTGGAAAAATTGAACACCTGTCCGCGCAGTGATTCATTGCCGTGCATTTTTTCGGCGAGAGCCAAGTACGCATCGGCGCCGTCCTCCACGTAAAAATAATCACGCAAAAACGATCCGTCAGAGCGAATCACCGGACGTTCCTTGCGCAGGATGGAACGGATGGTTCCCGGAACAATACGGTTCCAGTTCAAGTCCCCGGGCCCGTAAAAATTCCCGCAACGCGAGACGGTTACATGCAGCTTGAAGGTCTCGGCGTAGCTCTGTGCAATCATGTCTGTGCAAGCTTTGGATACATCGTACGGGTGCTTGGCCAGGAGCGGCATGTCTTCGGTATAGGGGAGCACGGGTTGCTCGCCGTAGGCTTTGTCCGAGGATGCCACGACGATTTCCTGCACCAACGGCGAACGCCTGCAGGCCTCGAGCAAGTTCCAGGTTCCACGCACGTTGGATTCAAATGTCGACACAGGATTGCGATTCGCTACACCCACAATTGCCTGTGCGGCGAGATGCAATACCGTCTTGATTTCGTACTCGCCCAATACTCTTTCCAAGAGCGCCTGGTCCACAATATCCCCGGCAATCACGGTACAGCGACCTGCGGATTGCGATCGCACAAGTTCAGATTCTGGAACCATGTCTCGTTGCAGCACCACCACACTTGCCCCGTTCTTCAAAAGTTTCTCCACCGTCGACGAGCCCACCAAGCCAAAAGCTCCGGTGACGAAGACTGGCCGATCTTGCCAAAACGAAGCGGGCATCAGGTGTGTGAAGAAGAATCCTTCCAAGCAGCCCAAGGTGCTTGGCCGGCATCCCAAAGTTCATTCAACTTGAGTGCCTCACGGTACGTATCCATGGCGTAGAAAAATCCTTCGTGTTGGTACGCCATCAGTTGACCGTCACGTGCCAAGCTCTGCAGCGGATCCAGCTCCATCGCACAGGTGGGGTCCGCTGAGAGGTACTCGAAGAACCGCTTGTGGAACACAAAAAGACCTGCGCTGATCCAGCCTTCTGTCTGAGGTTTTTCGGCGAAGAGCTCCACGCTTTTATCATCCGCCACTTGCAGCACACCAAAGCGCGATACCGGTCGCACAGAAACCACTGTCCCGATTTTCCCGTGCTTCTTGTGGAACTCAATCACTTTTGCAATATCCACATCCAGCAGACCGTCACCGTAGGCGATGCATACCAAATCGCTATCCACATATTTCTCCACCTGCTTCACGCGTGCTCCCGTGAGTGCGTCGCTGCCGGTGTGTGCGAGCGTCACTTGGAAATCCTCTTCGCCGTGCGCGCCGTGCGTTTTGATCTCGCGATGGTCGCCCAAGCGCATCGTAAAGTCGTTGCTCATCGCCTGATAATTAAGGAAGTACTCCTTGATCATCTCGCCTTTGTAACCCAAGCAGAGGATAAAATCCTTTAACCCGTAGTGTGCGAATGACTTCATGATGTGCCACAAGATAGGGCGCCCTCCCACGAGCACCATGGGCTTGGGTTTGAATTCCGTCTCTTCACGCAAACGCGTTCCCTGGCCGCCGCAAAGGATGATCACTTTCATGATGGTATGCTAGCACACATCCTCCGTGATCAATGTTCGCCAATCGATCCCCCATCCTCCTCTGTTGCACCGCTCTGGCACTCGTATTTTTGGTGTTTTTGGGCGTGCGGAACTACGACGGTAACGTGAGCGCACTGCTGCATATGGATGTGCCTTTTGGCGAGATGCATCACGTTCCGGCGGGCTTGGTGTTGTACACCGATGCTGCCTACGACGGCATGCTCTACTACCAAGTTGCGCGCGATCTCCCATCCCTCTTTTTGGGTGGCGACACATCCTTCCATTCTCCGTATCGCTTCCAGAGGATCTTGCTGCCATTGATGGTGTTTCTTGTGTCGCTCGGCAATGCAGACGCATTCCCCTACGCTATGCTCATCATCAATATCATTGCCTCACTTGGTGCGCTCGCACTCATGTTGCGCATGACCAAAGGACACACGTTGCATGCGTTCACGGTGGTCGCCAACCCTGCGATTCTCGTGGGCATCCTTTACATGCTCACCGAACCTCTCAGCTTATTCTTCACCGTGCTCTTTCTGTTTCTCTGGGAACAGAACGGTCGCAAAATCAACGCACTCGCCATGGGCGCTCTGATTCTCTCGCTCTTTGCGCGCGAAACAACCGTGTTTCTCATTGGCTTACTGTTCCTCTGGTCGCTGTGGCACAAGCAATGGAAGCAGGCAGTGCTTATCCTCATTCCCCTGCTCTTACTAGCAGCGTGGCAATACTTCCTGGTGCTGCGCTTTGGTGCTGTGGGTTTCCAGGCCAACAGTAATATTATTGCGATCCCCTTCGAAGGGCCGCTCCAAGTGTTGCGTTGGTTACAAGAGAGCCTGCATCCGTATCGCTTATCTTCGCTGGGACTCTTGGCATTTGCGTTCCCATTATTCTTGGTGCTCTGCAGAGAGTGGATCCAGAAGAAAACTTCCATTGGCGTGTATGCGTTTCTCCTCAGCGGACTGTGTGTGACTATGCTCTCCATGGACCCACACATGTGGGGAGCAATCACGAGCATCGGCCGCGTGGTGACTCCCCTATACCCGGTGTATGCGCTCTATGCCGCCGAGCGAGATACTTGGGTGGAGCGCACGCTTTCTTGCATTCTTATGATCGTGAGTATTGTGGCGGCTGTGGGCATAGCTTTGGTGCCACATCCATTTGTGATTTCGTGAACAGTCAGTAGTTGTGCGCTATCCTGTGTCGGATGCCTGTGCCCGACTCCTACAACCCATCGCTCGAATATCACCGCCAGTCCCCTGCCGGGAAGCTTTCGGTAACACCTACCAAGCCCATGGCCACGCAGGCCGACTTGGCCAAGGCCTATAGCCCCGGTGTGGCAGGGCCGGTGTTGGCGATCTCGGAGGACCCTGCAACCGCGTACGACTACACGAGCAAAGGGAACCTGGTGGGCGTCATCAGTAATGGCACGGCCATCTTGGGCCTTGGGAACTTGGGCGCACTCGCCAGTAAGCCCGTGATGGAGGGCAAGGCGGTGCTCTTTAAAAAGTTCGCGGGCATTGATGCCTTCGATATCGAGCTCAATAGCACTGATCCCCAGGCGATCATCCAGGCGGTGGCCATGTTGGAGCCCACCTTTGGAGGCATCAATTTGGAGGACTTCAGGGCTCCAGATTGCTTTGCGATCGAACAGGCACTTTTGCAGCGCATGCGCATCCCTGTAATGCACGATGACCAACACGGTACTGCGGTGGTAGCCAGCGCCGCATTACTCAATGCCCTCCACATTGGAGGCAAAGAATTGGCCCAGGTAAAGGTGGTGATCAACGGTGCAGGGGCAGCCGGCATAGCTATTGCACATATGTTACGAGCCCTAGGAGTAGCCAAAGAGCAGCTGACTTTGTGCGATTCGCAGGGCGTCATCCATTCTGGCAGGCTGGATGGATTAGACCCCTCCAAGTTGCCTTTTGCGAAGGACTCCATGGAGCGCTCCTTGGAGGACGCCATGGAGGGTAGCGATGTTTTTATAGGAGTTTCGAAGGCCAAGACTGTCTCGCCAGAGATGCTTCTTTCTATGAATAAGAATCCCGTGGTGCTTGCACTTGCAAACCCAGAACCAGAAATCCCCTACCAGCTCGCACGCGAAACCAGACCCGATGCCATCATGGCGACGGGTCGTAGTGATCATCCAAACCAGGTGAACAATGTGCTGTGTTTCCCCTTCCTCTTTCGTGCTGCACTCGACACTCGAGCGACGGCGATCAATGACGAAATGAAGAAGGCCGCAGTCATGGCGATCGCCGAACTCGCACGTGAGCCAGTCCCCTCCTCTGTGCTCCAAGCATACGGACTCACATCACTCGCGTTTGGTCCCGAATATATTTTGCCGAAACCTCTTGATCCTCGTTTGCTCACGGCCGTCTCCCCTGCTGTTGCAGAGGCAGCCATGCACAGTGGCGTCGCGCAAAAAAAGATCGAGCGCAGTGCATACATTGCAGAGCTCACCGCTCGCATGCGCTCCTTATAAAGAAGGAGCACGTAGGGCTTTCCGAAATGTTATGTTTGGCATACGTATAGAATTGTTTGCAGGAACTTGGGGTTTTCCACAAAAAAAGACATCGCAGCCTCACATGTGCAGGGATTTCCACACCGCTTGCCAAAGCGGAATAATTGACCTTTTATTACAAATGTTTTTATATATACTATTCGGACTGTGAATACCCCCATGTCTTTCGACGCAGCTATAGACCTGCTTACGCAGCGTCTGCCCCCACGTGCCTTGGACACGGTCATTGATGAGGATCAGTTGAGTATTTTTTTGTTGGATCAGTTAGACATTACGCACGACACGATCGGACGGTTGTTGCAGGAGGCTGGTGTGCGCGAGCGCAATTTTGTGGAAGAGCAGGCGCTGATCTTGGGCGTTACCAAGGATAGTGAAAATGCATTCGATCTGCTCGATCCAGTGTGGCGTGGTTCAGGAAATCCTCTGATTGCGCATGTACGAACGCTGGTCAAAAGAATTGTAGGCAATCAACGGTAAGCGTTACGCATACAGCGCATCTCTGACTGCATTGCGTACCAATCCCCTACCGTATTCGATGCGTTTGTGCTGAGCTGGCACACTTGCGAGAAGCTTTTCTCGCAGGATATCGACAACAGCCCGAGCAATACCGTCTCTGCGTTGCGATTCGATAAATCGATCGTCCTCTGCATTGCCGTATTCCATATCCTCAATTTGCTGCACAGCGACAAATGGATAGCGGGCATTGGGAATGGCTCCGAGATCGTTCACAATGACATCCGCTTTATACGAATCTTTCTTCGTATTCAGCGTGAAGTCTACAGTGATATCGACCATGCGGCCTGTTTCTGGCTCCGTATAGCGCACAAGCAGATCCACTCCATGGTACTGATCCAAAGCCGTACCCAGTGCCGAATAGACTTTTAAACAGCTCCAATCTTTTAGGCCGAGCATTTGTGTCATGCGGAAATGCACATCGTTCAGCCAAGCGGATGGGGGATCGTGCGTTTCACTTTTCTGGTATCCCATGGGGTTATTCAGCACATGCGCCACGGCATCGTGGTACTTCAAATAGTCGATGCCTCTTTGCTTCTGTCTTTGAATTTCCTTCAAGCGGGGATCATTCGGAGGGAACAAACGTTCCTCTTCGAACATTCCGCCCGTTCCTGAGCTTGTTTTTGTGTGAGACATTTCTTTTCAGTATAGCACAATTCACTCTTTGAGTGGAGGCCTTCACGGAGTCCTCCGTGGAGTGCTATGGTGCCCTCCATGAACACCCCTTTCCTCACCCTCGCGGAGGCCTCCGCCAAAACAGGCCGCTCACTGTCGACTGTACGTCGTCTGATTCACAGTATCGCTCGCGACCCCAGGCACCCCGAGCGCGATGCCGTGATTCCCGCACATGAGGAAGCAGAGGAGTTGAAGAAAAAGGGCGAAACCTTCACCTGGAGGATCCGTCAGGACATCGTGGATAGGGAATTCGGTTCAGCCCCATCCAAAAAAGAAAAAGTGCAGTCCGAACTCAGCGTGGACGTGCTTTCTATGCTCCAGAAAGAATTGGATATGAAGAATCAGCAGATCGAGAAGCAGTGGGAGGTGATCGGTTCACTCAATGAGAGATTGCGAGAGGGGAACATCCTCATGGCATCACTCCAGAAGAGACTTGCTCTGCCCGAGCCTGCCTCCATGCAGACCTCCACAGTGGAGGCGTCCTCCGTGGAGTCTTCCAAGGAGTCCTCCACAGAGGCTCCAACAGTAAAAAAGCAGCCCTCCAAAGTAACAGCAGAGAAGGCGACTCAGCAAAAAGCTGCCAAAGAGGCTGCGAAAGAAGCCGAGAAAGTCGTGAAGAAAAAGATGTTCTCCTGGTTGTGGGAGCCCATTGAACTCACGAAAAAGAAATAGGCTAGGGTAGGGGATTCGTCGATTTTAGAGCGATGGTTTCTTCTCGTAGAACTTCGTCTGCTGTTCGTACGCGTGTGCAGCTTTGAGCACCGTTGCTTCGTCCCATTGTTTGCCCATCACCTGGAGGCCAATCGGGAGGCCTTGTTTGTCGAATCCGCAGGGGACGCTGAGGCAGGGGATTCCTGCCATCACCTGGCCGTCCAAGAAGATATCTTCCAGGTACATCGCCAAAGGATCGTTGGCATGTGCGCCAACCTCAAAAGCTGTGTTGGGCGACACAGGGGAGAGGATCACATCGACCTCCTGGAAAGCACGTTCGAAGTCCTGCTTGATGAGTGCGCGGACCTTCTGGGCTTGCCTGTAGTAGGCGTCGAAATACCCGGCCGAGAGTGCGTAGGTTCCAATCATGATGCGACGTTTTACTTCCTGTCCAAAACCTTTGCTGCGCACCGCGTTGTAGTACTCGCTCAGAGTGTGTGCAGCCTCAGTGTGGCCGAACCGAATGCCGTCGTAACGCGCCATGTTGCTGCTCACTTCGCAGGGGCAGATGACGTAGTACGTGGCGGTCGCATATTTGCTAAATGGCAGGCTGATAGTTTTCGTCTTCGCACCCTGTGCCTCCAACACCTTGATGGCCTCGCGCACGGCACCCTCCACCTCGGCGTTCATGCCGGGGATGAAGTACTCCTCGGGGATGCCAATGGTCATGCCCTTCACATCGCCGGTGAGCATTTTGCGATAATCCGGAACAACAACATCCGCCGTGGTGGCATCCATGGAGTCCTTCCCGGCGAGTGCCTGGAGGACCATCGCAGCGTCTTCTACCGTCTTCGTAATAGGTCCGATGGTATCGAGGGAGCTCGCCATGCTCATGGCTCCATAGCGACTGGTGCGACCGTACGTGGGACGCATGCCTACACAGTTACAAAATCCTGGAGGCTGACGGATGGAGCCTCCGGTGTCTGTGCCTAGTGCGAAGATGGATTCATCGGCGCCTACGGCCGCAGCGGAGCCTCCAGAGGAGCCTCCAGCGACGCGCGTAAGATCAAAAGGATTCCTGGTGACTCCATAGCAGGAGGTCTCTGTGGAGGCCCCCATGGTGAACTCATCAGTGTTCGTTTTGCCTATGGAAATAGCACCCTGGGCTTTGAGGCGCTTGGTGGTGGTGGAGTCGAATGGAGGGCAGTAGTTTTTTTCGCGCAGGATATTGCTGCACGCAGTAGTGGGAACACCCTCCTCGCAGAAGACGTCTTTGCTCAGGTAGGGGATTCCTGCGAGAGGGGATTCGAAGACCCCTTTGGCATCGATCTTTTTGGCTTCTTCCAGGGCTCTCTCGAAATTTTTATACACGACAGCATTCAGCTTGGCGTCCACGCTTTCGATGCGCTCCACACATGCCTCCACGAGCTCTACGGAGGTGACCTCCTTGGCTTGGAGTTTGTCGTGCGCCTGCGCGATGGTCAAAGACGAGAGCGACATTATTCGTGTGCGGAAGGAGTTTGGATTTGATGCTCCGTGATGGGGAGGGGACTCGTCGCCAATAAGGCATCGGGACTGACCTCGCCCGAAGTAATCACATCTTCGCGGAATGCATCGGTGAGTCCGGTGGGTTGGGCAGCGGCCACGATGTTCTTGGTATCCACTTCGCCGAGCATATCGATGTACCCCAAAATGGATGTGAGCTGCGGAGCGAACTTCTCGATCTCGGCATCGGTCAATTCCAAGCGTGCGAGCTTGGCAATGCGGCGGACGTCGTCGGAAGAGAGGGAACTCATAGTGCGGCGCGAGGATAGCGTGCTTCGCATCAGTGGAAAACGGATAGTGGAGAACCGAGGACGACCGCTATCCTTGTGCGTATGAAGCTCGATCGTCTCCGTGGGCGCAAGATCGTTGCACGCGTGCAGCAAAAAGGTCTCCTGTGGAAGGGGAAGCACCTGCATGCCCGTTACGTCTACGGATACCCGCGCCATCCAGCCGTTGCCCTAGACCGTCCAGGCGTGTTTGTAGGCACCCTAGGATCAACGAAGCTGAGCAAGTCGGCCGTAGAGCGCAATCGCATGCGAAGACGCACCAGAGAGGCTCTGCGCACGTCCCTGAAGGCCATGCCAGATTTCCCCACCGTCCAGTTGTTGATCCTGCCTCGGTCGTCTAGTCTCAAGTGCCCGTTTGCAGAAATCCAAACGGACATCTCTGCACTTCTCACATTCCTCCATGCCCGCAGCCCCAAAAAAGCGTAGTTCCACTCTGCAGTTCCTCCTGATTTTCATTCTCGTGTATTTGGGAAGTCAGATGCTCATGTCGCAGTTTTTCCCTGCGAAGCCCAGCGCTACTGGTGGCATAGAGTTGTCTGCGAGTACGTCGTTTCGCTTGGGAGTGACGCCGATCGTCAAAATTACCAATAACACCGCCACGGGATTTACTCTGCCTTCACGTTGCCCCTTTGCGCCGGTAGAAGTGTTTGATGTCGGCACGCCAGCTGCACCCAAAGAGATTCCCGTACAGCTCAGCGGAACAGGTATGACACATTTGTGCGAACCAACACCTGTCATTGACGCAGGTGATTCGGCAGACGTGCATTTGGATGCATGGAAATATTCACTCTTTGGCGTAGCCAGTACGTACGAGGTGCGCATTCCGCAGGATGCATTGCCTGTGCTCACGGGATCCGGTGCACAGCATGCTGCGAGTGTGCGTTTTGCCATGACAGAGCCAGGCGTGTTCACGCAACTCTTCCGCACATTCATTACGAAGCCATTTTTGAACTTTCTTATTTTCGTCGCTTCACACACACCAGGGTACAACCTCGGTGTCGCGATCATCATCCTCACGCTGATCGTAAAGTTGGCATTGTTCTGGCCCACGCAGCGCGCGCTCGAAAGCCAGAAAAAAATGCAGATGCTTCAACCCAAGTTGGAAGAGCTCAAGAAAAAATATCCAGATGACGCCAAGAAGCAGCAGGAAGAAACGATGAAGTTGTGGAAGGAGCACGGCGTGAATCCGTTTGGCGCATGTCTCCCCACACTCATTCAGCTGCCGATTCTCATCGGTCTGTTTTACGTCATCAAAGATGGAAGTCACCTCGAAGTCAGCCGTCATCTCATCTACAGTTTTTATCAGCATTTAGATTGGAGTTTTGGCACGCAGTTCCTGTGGTTCAACTTGCTCAAGCCTGATTACTACGTCTTCCCTGCGTTGCTCATGGCACTGCAGTTCATCCAGATGAAGATGACGTTTGCCATCCAAAAACGCAAAGATGCGAAGGACGGCAAGACCCCTCCTTCGTCGCAAGATATGCAGCAAAAAGTCATGCTCTACGCCTTCCCGATCATGATCGGTGTGTTCGCCTTCCAGTTCCCCGCAGCCGTGTCGCTGTACTGGGGAGTTTCCACACTCTTCGCCATTGGCCAGCAGGCCATTGTGAATCGTGAACATCTCAAAGTGTGATGTGTATGAGTCCCGAAAATCTTGTCCTCCGGGTCGAGCAAATTGCCCACGAAGAGTTTCGTTTCTACGTGGCTGATGAAGATCCTGAATCTCCATTTCCCGATTGGGAAACCATTGCACGTGTGCAAAAAAACACGCACGAAGAACTGGAGTTTTGGATGAACGAATTAGACGGTCAGACCTTCTCGGCACCCAAAGCCGGTTTGGCAGATGCGATTGCGCATGCAGAAAAGCGCCTACCCGATGCGCAGATAGCTGCATAAGTTTTTTCTTGCGAGAGGTCTTAAACGCGCACCTTTTTGTGCTATCGTTTGTGACGAACTTTCCCCTCTTTCGCATGAATACTGCTCAGTGTTTCGAACGTATTTCCGGTAAAGGATTCATTGCCGCGCTCGACCAAAGCGGAGGCAGCACGCCAAAGGCACTCAAGGCCTACGGCATCGCCGAAGGATCCTGGAAGGACGAAGCAGAGATGTTCCAGATGGTGCACGACATGCGTACGCGCATCATTACCAACAAGGCTTTCGACCAGCGCATTTCCGGTGCAATCCTCTTCGAACGCACGATGATGAGCGAAATCGAAGGCATGGGTGCGGCCAAGTATTTGTGGGAGAAAAAGCATATTGTGCCCTTCCTTAAAATCGACAAGGGACTCGAAGAAGAGGCAAGCGGCGTGCAATTGATGAAGCCCATTGGCGGTCTCGATGAGCTGCTCAAGCGCGCAGTGGAGCACGGCATTTTTGGAACCAAAGAACGCTCTGTCATCAACGCTGCGAATGCCGATGGTATCGCCGCCATTGTGGATCAGCAGTTTGCACTGGGTGCACAGGTGATCGATGCCGGCCTCATGCCTATCATCGAACCAGAGGTGAACATCAAGGCGGTCGATAAGGCCGCTGCCGAGGTCATCCTGCGCGAGCAACTCCAGAAGTATCTCGATCTATTGCCCGACACACAGAAGGTCATGCTCAAGCTCACACTCCCAGATGAACCAAATTTCTACGCCGGTCTCATCAAGCATCCTCGCGTGCTGCGCATCGTCGCACTTTCCGGTGGCTACTCCATGGCCGATGCCAACACGAAGCTGGCACAGAACCACGGCATGACGGCGAGTTTTTCCCGCGCATTGGTAGAGAATCTCCGTGCCGATCAGTCGGATGCAGAGTTCACCGCTGCGTTGGATACCGCTATCCAGTCCATCTACGACGCGTCCATTTCCTAAGCGGAGCAGGGGAGGGGATT
>CAZDEA010000011.1:20758-23938 GCA_964504485.1 uncultured Candidatus Peribacteria bacterium
AAACGCGTGACCATGTACACCTGTGGACCCACAGTTTATGGACGGCCGCACGTGGGCAACTACGCATCATTTTTAATGGCCGATCTTTTGCGCCGCTGGTTGGAGGTTGGACATGGCTACACAGTCGAGCACGTGAAGAACATCACCGATGTCGGTCACTTGTTGCACGATGCGGATCAAGGTGATGACAAAGTGCAGAAAGAAGCAGAGAAAGAACAAGTGCACCCACTGATGATTGCGCAAAAATATGAGAAGATGTATTTGCAGGATGAACTTGATTTGCGCTTCCTAGAGCCAAAAAATAGGCCACATGCTTCGGAGTACGTCAAAGAGATGGTGGCGATCATCAAGACATTGTTAGAAAAAGGAAACGCGTACGAGACAGAAGACGGTGTGTATTTTTCGGTCACGTCATTCCCCTCTTATGGGAAACTTTCTGGCAACACACTCGAGAACATCAACGCCGGTGCACGTGTTGCGGTGGACGAGAAGAAAAAACACCCCGCAGACTTCGCACTCTGGAAGAAGTGCGTGGGCGATAACGGTAAGCACATTCTTCGCTGGGCATTCGCAACGGGGGACTTGGCTACGAGCGAAGGCGAAGATGCTTCTGCAGGGTTCCCGGGATGGCACATCGAGTGCTCGGCGATGGCTTCCTCGTTACTCGGGAAGCAGATAGATCTGCACACCGGTGGCGAAGACAACATCTTCCCGCACCACGAGTGCGAAATTGCGCAGAGCGAATGTGCTTTCGAAAAATCTTTTGTGAAGATGTGGCTCCATCGACGCCGTATTCAGTTGGGCGAAGAGAAGATGTCAAAGAGTCTTGGCAACGTCCTCGATCTGCCAAGTATTGTTGACAAGGGCTACTCGCCACTCGATTTGCGATATTTCCTCCTTTCTGTCCACTACCGGACCAACCTGAAGTTCGAATGGAAGGGCCTCGACGATGCCAAGGTGGCTCGACGTGCCATTGCCGCCTGGATAGGGCGTAATGGAGTAGGGGAATTGGCGACATTCCAAACATCGGACCAGCACGTAACCCCCGCACACATAGCTTCGTTCGAACAGGCATTCGATGACGCGATGAATGCAGACCTGAATGTCTCCGGTGCGCTCGCTGCAGTGTTCGCGTGTATGCACAAGATGAATGCTGTGGGCGTGCCCAGTAACGAGACGCGTGCAGCACTCACGAAATTTCTCGCGAAGATTCAACACACGTTCGGTTGCTTTGAAGAAGAAGAGGTAGCGATTTCTGCTGATCTGCAAGCCATAATCGACGAACGGCAACAAGCACGCGACAGTAAAAATTTCGCAGAGGCAGATCGTCTGCGCGACGAAATTGAGAAGAGGGGATTCACCGTGAAAGATACAAAAGATGGGCAGAAGATTTCGAAAAAGTAAAAGTGCAGTAGCGATGTCGTGGTGAGCGTAGTCGAACCATGCATCGCGGTTGCCACCCTTCGTCTTCGCTCAGGATGACAACCGTTAGACGTTCAGAACGCGTAACTCGCCCACGAGAGCACGCGTAACGTTCTTTCTGATCCACTAGAAGCGCCTAAAAGCCTAGTTCTTGGCTTCCCGAGGCTAAAATGCCAAGTTGTATACACGATTTGTACACTTAAATGTACGCCAAAATGCGCTTACGTCAGAAAGAACTTGAAAAGCAACTATTTTTTGATCGATGGTTTTTCTTGGTTTTCCTCAGCCATTCCCTGTGTGTGGTGCAAAATTCTTCAGAGAAACATAAGCAGCGGTGCATTTTTTCACGACTTTTTTCTGGGGATGTGCGTAACAACCCCCGTGTTTATGCGTTTCCTGTGCTGCAATCCTCTCTTCCGTGCCTTGCGCATGCATAAGCCGGTTCTGTAGGATCGCCCAGATCCGTCCCTAAATTTATAGGGGTGGGATCCTGTACGGGATCTTTGACAATTCGGCAGCTCCCCATCACATATAGGTGGAGAGAATTCTCACATCGTCACTCCTCAGGGGATTTATTGTGACGGTCGTGCATGTTCCCCAATGTCATACACACATATATATAAGGTATCTCTTTTCGCATCACCTCTTTATTTGTAAGGAGAAGAGCATCCATTGCTCATCTCACTGCGCCAGAGGTCCTTTGTGTGTTTGTCATTACTTACTTTGGGTTTAACTTTTTTACTTCCCCATTTACTTCTTTTCTTATGGACATTTCTCGTCTGAAGAAAGTCCTCGCTGGTGTGTCGGCTAGCGCGATCATGCTTACCCAGATGGGTACAGCACTCGCGTACAACGACGTTCCAGGAGGCTCGTGGTTCGAGGAAGCCGTTATGGCGTTCATGGACGCTGGCTATCTCGATTCCACACAGGCGAACTTCCGCCCTACCGATTCTGCGAATCGTGCGGAGTTCGTAAAGCTCATCGTTGAGCTGAATGGTGGTGTGCTCAGCACGCCTCCAGCCGTTGGCAGCTTTGCCGACGTCAAAGCAGGCGCTTGGTACTACTCCTATATGGAGGAGGCCGGCAAGGAAGGTTGGGTTCGTGGCGACAATGATTGCTACGGCACACAGCCTTGCTACGCACGCCCTGCTGCAATGATTAACCGCGCTGAGGCTGCAGCCCTGATCGTTCGCGCATTCTCGCTCGAATCCAAGGGTCTCGCACCAAAGTTCATCGATGTAGCCACGGGTCAGTGGTACACCGAGTCCATCATGACCGCTGCTGACCACTGTGTCTTGCAGGGTGATGATTCGACCGGTCGTGTCCGCCCAAGCGACTTCATGAACCGCGCAGAAATGGTCGTCATGCTTCACCGCGTCGACCAGGGTATGACGTACGGTGTTGATTGTGGCTCCACGCCAGCTTCGGCTAGCATCAAGAGCGCAATGGCTACCGGCACAAAGAAGGTAGAAGTGGAGTTCACGGTTGACGTGGACAGCGCTTCTGCTGAGGACGTCAGCAACTACACCGTTACTTCTGGTTCTTCCACAGTAAAGGTTGTATCTGCAACTCTCGTCGGTGACAGGTCTGTCGAGCTCGTGCTCGATGTCGACATGGACAGCTCCGTGACCTACACGGTCGCAGTTGCCGATGTTGAGTCTGTTGGCGGCAAAATGATCAGCGACTCCGAGACGTTCAAGGGCTACAGCCCAATCGTCCTCGGTAACGGAATCCTTGAGGTTTCCGTTTCTTCGAAGA
>CAZDEA010000012.1:0-18821 GCA_964504485.1 uncultured Candidatus Peribacteria bacterium
TGATAGTGCCCTGATTTCCGCATCCCTCAGCCCATTTTACGAGGTCCTTCTTGCAGACATAGGTCACTTCTTTGCCGTTCCAGCCCGTGACCTGTGTGGTACCGACCTTGCCGCACTGCTCACAAAATACTTGGAAGGGGAACCAGTCATCGGGTTTGTTGCTGCCACTGACTTCGCGGTAAATGTCGCGGATTTCTTTTGCGTGATCGAGTGCAGCGGCAATTACTTCGTTAAATTTTCCTGCCTCGTACACCGGCTTGAGATTATAAAATTCGATGGGCAGTCCCAACTTCTTCACAACTCCTTTTAATTCCTCACCAAAGACCATGGGGTAATTCTCTGCCACAGGTTCGTGTGCAGGAACCGTGAAGAGTGGACGACCCATGAATGGTAGGTACTTTTCGCGATCGAGAAACTTGGGCAGTTCGTCCATGGGATCGAAATCATTTAGCTCGAAAAGGAACTTGTTCTTAATACCCTTTTCGGTCAATGCCTGCGAAATAAGGCCATGAATCACGATTCCACGGAGTGAGCCAACGTGCACACGACCCGAGAGCGTCTTCTCATCACGAATGATAAGTTCTTTGCCTTCGGCAATCTCTTTTGCGAAGCGCTGCTCAATCTCGCCGACGGTGCGATCGACCCACGTCATGCAAGGATTCTATCGTATCCGTATTTTTTCGCGAGCTGTTCGGGGAAAACCTTGGTCACGACATCCTTTTCTGTGCGTCTCTCAGAAGAAAGAGTAGTACTGGAGGCATCGGTCTTTCTTCATGGAGGTATGCCATGTCGTTCGGTTATTGGATAATTGTCTTTGTGTTTTACTTCCCGGGCGTTGCCGTGTGGTGGCTGTTCCAGTGGAATACATTGCCAGAGAATCGTTTGAATCCATGGTTTTGGCCCTGGGACCTTGCGGATCTGGTCAAAGCGTTTGCAGAAGTTTCCACACACAGCATGGATGAGCAATAACCGTGGCCTTCTCGAAGGCCGAATAGGGGTCCGCTTGGACCCCTTTATTTGTTCAATCTACTGTTGACGACAGCCAAGTGCATCCGTACACTGCCCGCACTTTCGATGACTTTTTCGAGTCGTCGTCACTTTCTCACGTTCAGGTCTGCCTTCTCCGTAAGGAGCAATAAGCAGACGCCGGGAACCTCTGAGGGGACGTCCGCCCAGGCGGACTTCCACCTGGAGGATCCTTGGATCCCCTTCTTATTATGTCCGGTCGCATCGCTCGCAAAGTCGGCATGTCTAGGGTCTACACCCCAGAGGGACTCAGTATCCCTGTAACGTACTTGGAAGTAGAACCCAACGTTGTTGTGCGCGTGAAGACCAAAGAGAAGGATGGCTACGATGCCATCGTTTTGGGTATCCGCCCAAAGCAGTGGAGGACGCGCAAAGGCAATGAGCACACGCGCTACGCACATCAAAAGGAGTGGGCAGTGGAGTCCCTCGATGGATTCGAGGCAGGAAAGACACTCTCTCTGGAGGAGTTCCCCGCAGAAACCAATGTCACCATCAGTGCTGTAAGCAAAGGAAAGGGTTTCCAGGGTGTCATGCGTCGTCACAACTTCGCAGGAGGTCCCGCTTCGCACGGTTCTCACTTTAAGCGCGAGCCGGGTTCTATCGGAATGCGTGCATCACCAGGTCGTGTGCTCAAGGGCCACCCAATGGCCGGTCACATGGGTCACGAGAAGATCACGTTGCGCAACTGCCCTGTGGTCGCTGCGGACGCCGCAAAGAACATCATTGCTATCAAAGGACCTATTCCTGGGCCCAATGGTGGAATTATCTATATCACCAAGGAAGCTCAATAATCATGTCTATCCCTGTTTTCACTGCCACCGGCACCAAGAAAGGAACGATGGATCTGCCATCCTCCTTCAGCGGAAGCATCAACACGGCGCTCATGCACCAGGCATTGGTGATGCAGCAGAGTAATCGCCGCGCACCTATCGCTCACGTGAAAACACGCGGAGAGGTCGTTGGTTCTACAAAGAAGCTCTTCCAGCAAAAGGGAACAGGTCGCGCACGCCGCGGTCCCGTTCGCAGTCCATTGCTGCGTGGAGGTGGAAAGACATTCGGTCCTCGCAACAAAGCAAACTTTATGAAGGACATGCCCAAGGGTATGCGCCGCGCTGCGTTGGCTTCTTCCCTCGCATGGCAGGTGAAGCGCGAAGGTATTATTGCGTTGGAGAATTACGGTACCGAAACCAAGACCAAGACCTTCGTCGAACTCCTCAAGAAGCTCCCCGTAGAATTGGGTCGCCGCATTTTGGTGGTCTCTGATGGCGTGCATCGCGCTCTCGCTCTCTCGGGCCGCAACGTCCCAGGCGTGAAGGTGATTGATTGTCAGTACATCAACGTCGAAGACCTGACGGTTTCGAAGCATGTGATCTTCCTCGTCGATGCTATCGCTAAGACACAGGAGATGCTCACGAAGGACAGAGTAGGTGAGAAGGCTGATGCAGAACCTACGGAAGAGAAGAAGGTGAAGGCCGTCAAAAAGACAGCTGCCAAGAAACCTGCTGCCAAAAAAGCTTCTTCTAAGAAATCCGCCTAAATCCCATGGACCTCTCTCGCGTCATCCTCGGCCAGATTGTCACCGAAAAGGCAGAACGTCTGAAGACGGACGCCATGCACCACACGTACACGCTGCGCGTGGCTCCAGAGGCAACCAAGATTGATATCGAAAAGTCTTTGGAGAAGTACTTCGATGTTCTGGTAGAGAGCGTTCGCGTTCTCAAGGTCCAGCCTAAGTCCCGCCCTTTGACGCAGCACACCACTATGGAAAAGCGCCATTCCTACAAGAAGGCGATGGTGACGCTTGCGAAGAAGAGCAAAGCCCTCGATCTATCCGCTTTCGAAGCCTGATCCCCCTGAACCATGCCTATCAAGAAGCTTAAACCAACGACCCCGGGACGCCGCCAGATGAGCGTCGCCGACTTCTCGGAGCTCACAAAGGAGCGTCCCGAGCCAAGTTTGGTGTATGGACGCAAGCGCTTGTCCGGCCGCGACAACAAAGGTCGCGTTGCCATCCGCCATCGCGGTGGTGGCCACAAGAGGCTCCAGCGCGTCATCGACTTCCGCCAGAATACGAAGTTCGGTATCCCTGCAACGGTGCACGCACTTGAGTACGATCCAAACCGCACGGCACGCTTGGCACTCCTGTACTACGTCGATGGATCCAAGTCGTACGTTCTCGCCCCCGAAGGACTCAAGGTAGGGGATCAGATCGTTAGTGGAGAGCGCACGAAGGCAAAGGTCGGTAACCGCATGCAACTCCAGCACATCCCTGTGGGCTTCCGCATCTTCAATATCGAAATGCAGATTGGTCGCGGTGGTGCCATGGTCCGCAGTGCCGGTACCGGTGCCACACTCGTGGGTATCGATGGTGATTACGCGATTCTCCAGTTGCCTAGCTCCGAGCTCCGCAAGGTGCGCAAGGAATGCATGGCAAGCATTGGAACCGTCAGCAACCCAGAGCACAACCTCATCAGCTGGGGTAAGGCAGGTCGCCGCCGCTGGTTGGGTCGCAAGCCAGAGGTTCTCGGTAAGTCTATGAACGCCGTGGACCACCCGCATGGTGGTGGAGAAGGTCACAGCCCAATTGGTCTCAAAGCACCCAAGACTCCATGGGGTAAGAAGGCTCTCGGTGTGAAAACCCGCCGCGAGAAGAAATCCATGCACCTGATCATCCGCCGTCGCATTAAGAAGAAGCGCAAATAATCCCTAACCCCTCCTATGTCACGCTCACTCAAAAAAGGCCCCTACGTCGATGAAGCACTCTTCAAAAAAGTGATGAAGATGGTTGCTGCCAGCGAGAAGAAAATTCTCAAGACGTGGGCTCGCGACTGCGACATCCCACCAGAGTTCGTAGGATTCACCTTCGCGGTTCATAACGGCAAAGAGTTCAACCCTGTGTACGTCACAGAGCAGATGGTTGGACACAAGCTGGGTGAGTTCTCCTACACTACGAAGTTCCGCGTCCACGGAGGTAAGATGGCCGATGCTCAGAAGGCCGCTACTGCCGCAGCCGCAGCTCCTGCTCCCGCCGCTCCCACTAAGTAATCATGAAAGCCACCCTCCACTCCGTCCGGATCGCCCCCAAGAAGGCCAACCTGATCGCACTCATTGTGCGCGGGATGACGGTGCCTGATGCTGTGGAAGCTCTGCGCCTCACACACAAGAAGGGTGCACGCATCATCGAGAAGTTGCTGTTGTCTGCCATGGCCAACGCCAGTCACAACGACAAGCAGAATCCTCAGCAGATGGTCATCAAGTCGATCGTCGTGAACCAGGGAACAGCCTACCGCCGCGGTATGCCTAAGGCTCGTGGTCAAACGCGTCCATATCGCAAGTTCCTCAGCCACATCGATCTCATCCTCGGCTTCGTCGAAGAAAAGAAAACGAAGGAGATGAAGAAAGCAGAGAAAGAGGCTTCCTCCAAAGCAAAAACTCCTGTAGAAAGTGCCAAGAAAAAGAGCACTGCGAAAACTTCCTCCAAGAAGGATTCTCGTGAGTCCACTGTTTCCGAATCCTAATTCTCACCCCACTCCTCACCCTACCTTATGGGTCAGAAAGTTAACCCCAACGGCTTCCGGATCGGCATCACGCACACGTGGCCATCCCTCTGGTACGCACGCGGACGCAAGTATCGCGATGCCATGATTCAGGACACCCAGGTGAGGCGTTACATCAAAGCAAAGTTGAAGGATGCCGGTATCTCCGACATCACGATCGATCGCGGCAAAAGGACGACCATCAAGATCAAGACCAGCAAGCCCGGCGTGCTCATTGGTAAGCAGGGTGCAGGCATTGATCAGATGGAGAAAGAACTCGCTACGAAGTTCGGTGGAAGCTTCATCGTTGAGGCAGAAGAAAACCGCACTCCCGATAGCGATGCAGAAGTTGTTGCAGAAACTATCCAGGGACAGATCGAGCGCCGCATGCCGTATCGCCGCGCAGTCAAAATGGCTATCGAAAAAGCTATGCAAGCAGGTGCCGTGGGTATCAAGGTCACGGTCTCCGGACGCTTGAACGGCGCAGAAATTGCTCGCGATGACCTCTTCAAGGAGGGGAACGTTCCCCTGCAGACTCTCCGTGCAAACATTCAGCACGGTACTCGCCACGCCATCACCAAATTTGGAACGATCGGTATCCAGGTGTGGGTCTACAAGGGAATGGTCTTCAAGAAAGTGCAACAGATCCAGTCGTCGTCTCTTACATCCTCTTCTCAAGCAGCCTGATCCCCCTGAACCATGTTAGAACCTAAGCGCCTAAAGCATCGGAAGCAGCATCGTCGTCGCGGCGCCTTCTATGGCAAAGCAACGCGCGGTACAGAGCTTGCATTCGGATCCTTCGGATTGAAGGCGATGGATGGCGGAGAACTGACAGCTCGTCAGATCGAAGCATCTCGTCGTGTGATCGCCGGTACGGCTCAGCGCGGAGGAAAAATCTGGATCCGCGTGTTCCCTCACAACGTTGTCACCAAGAAAGCTGCAGAGGTGCCGATGGGCTCGGGAAAAGGTAGCCCAGAGTATTACGCCACCATCATCAAGCCAGGCATGATCATCTTCGAAGTCGATGGTCTGGCCGAGAAGCTCGCCCGCGAAGCGCTCACGCTCGCCGGCCACAAGCTGCCATTCAAGATCAAGATCGTGCAACGCATCCAACATGGTTCCAAATCCGCCGCCTAATTATGACTCCTACATCCGCCATCACCGAGTTCCTGAAAATGTCGCCCGAGGAATTGCACCGCGAGGTCAAGACCAAGCGCGCATCGATCGCCAAGAAGCGTTTGCACCTCGAACTGAAGAAAGAGAAGAACTCCGCTGCCTTCCGCAACGAGAAGAAGGATCTCGCTCGCATGCTCACAGTCGCTAATCAGAAGCGCCCTCAGCCATTGCAGAAAAAGCCATCATCCCCTAAAGTTTCCGCTCCCAAATCCTAAGCCATGCGTACGAAGAAAGGCACCATCACGAAGGCAGCAATGACAGGCACCGTAACGGTGACCGTCCATCGCTCTGTCTTCCACGAGAAGTATAAGAAGCCCTTCCGCGTGAGCACGAAGTTCCTGGCCGATACCAATGGTATGGACCTGGGCGTGGGCGACCTGGTGGTGATCACCGAGTGCCGTCCTCTGAGCAAGCGTAAGTGCTTCAAAGTCACTGAGATTGTAAAAGCTGCTCCTCGCCTGAGCGAAATGAAGGAAGAGGCGAGCCTCCAAGATGCCATCGACTATAAGAAGAAAGAATCCGTCACTGCCCCCTCCGCCAAATGATCCAGCAGCAATCCATGCTCAACGTGGCCGATAACACTGGTGCAAAGACCGTCATGTGCATCAAAGTTCTCGGATCCTCTCGCCGCCGTTATGCGGCCGTGGGCGATGTCATCATCGTTGCTGTGAAAGAAGCTGCACCTCGCGGCACCGTAAAGAGGAAGAGCGTCGACCGCGCAGTGATTGTGCGCACGCGCTCCCTGACTCGTCGCAAGGATGGTTCGTCCATCCGCTTCGACGACAATGCTTGTGTCATCATCCAGAAAGACGGAATGCCCAAGGGCACCCGCGTCTTCGGCCCTGTATGCCGCGAACTGCGCGCAAAGGGATACCAGAAGATTATCTCCCAAGCCCCTGACGTTCTCTAAGCATATGAAGCTCCACACTGGCGACACCGTCGTCATCATCGCAGGCAAGGACAAGGGCAAGACCGGAACGATCCTCCGCGTGCTCGAAACCGATAACCGCGTTGTCGTAGGTGGACTGAACATGCGTACGCGCCACATCAAGAAGACGCACCAGGAGGCTGGTCGCATCGTAAAATTCGAGGCCAGCTTGCACGCAAGCAACGTGATGCTCATCGATCCCAAGACCAAGAAGCGCGCTCGCATTGGATACAAAATGGAGAAGGGTAAGAAGTTGCGCATCAGCAAGAAGAGCAAGGAAGTCGTGGTGCCTGTGCGCGCAGAGAAGTCTTCCAAGAAGAAAGTCGAAGGTGTCGAAGAAGGAAAGTCCTCGTCTCCATTCTGGCGCCGCAAGGGTGGCGCTGAGGCAGGCGAAGCCAAGGAAGGCTCACACATGCAGCAAGACAAGAGCGTTCCTGATGCAGCTCAGCAATCTATCCACCGCTCCGGCGGCCGCGGTTCCTAAATCCCCCCATGTCGTACGCAACCCTTCATGATCGGCTCAATGGCGAGATCGCCAAGAAGCTCCAGCAGGAGCTTTCCATCAAGAACGTGAACGCTCTTCCTCGTTTGAAGAAGATCATCGTCAACGTGGGTATCAACAAGACCAAGATGGACAGCAAGGAATTGCATGAGTACATCCAGGAATGTCTCAAGAAGATCACGGGACAGAAGCCTGTTACCACGCTCTCTCGCAAAGCTATCTCCAACTTCAAGACCCGCGAAGGGGGAGTGGTGGGTGCTGTTGTCACGTTGCGAGGCAAGCGCATGGAAGAGTTCCTCGACCGCTTGGTCAGCTACGTGCTCCCACGCATTCGCGACTTCCGCGGACTGCCAAACAAGCTCGATGGTCGCGGCAACTACGCCATTGGTCTCAAGGACCACACCATTTTCCCAGAGATCGGTTCCGCCGATACGGCAAAGGTGTTCGGAATGCAGATCCAGTTGACCATCAGCGGTGGCAGCGATGCCAAGTCCCGCGCCCTGCTCGATGCCATTGGTATGCCTCTCCTCAAGTCGAAGAAGGTTGCTGATTCCGCTGGTTCCAGCGATACTACCCGCCCCTCAAAGTAATTATGGCTCGTACTTCTCTCATCATCAGCCAGCAACGTCGCATGGATAAGTACCTCCGCGACAAGCGCGCAGGTCGTAAGCCCAAGTTCCCCACGCGCGTCTACCGTCGCTGCAGTCTCTGCCAGCGTCAGCACGGCTACATGAGAATGTTCGGACTCTGCCGCATTTGCTTCCGTGAACTCGCCATGCGCGGCGAGATGCCCGGTGTCACCAAATCCTCCTGGTAAATCATGCCACTCCTCAATGACCCCATCGGCGATCTCCTCACTCGCATGCGTAATGCGCAGCACGCTCGCAAGCTCACATGCAGTGCACCGTGGTCCAGGATCAAGCAGCAACTCTGCGAGATCATGAAGCGCGAAGGATATCTGCAAGAAGTCGAAGTCACCGGCGACGCTCCTCACCAGGACATCGTTGTGACGTTCGTCCCCGGAAAGAGCGTAGAAGTGAAGCGCGTCAGCAAGCCTGGCCGCCGCTTGTACGAGAAGAAAGCCCAGCTGAAGCCCGTGCTCAACGGCTACGGACTCTCCATCATTACCACGAGCAAAGGTCTCCTGACCGACAAAGAGGCACGCGGCCAGAACGTCGGAGGCGAAGTTCTCTGTACCATCTCCTAATCATGTCTCGAATCGGTGCTAAACCAGTGGCTCTCCCAAGTGGTGTCTCCGCCGAGATCAAGGCCGGAAACGTCGTGATCAAAGGATCCAAAGGAGAACTGAACGTTCTTCTCCTCCCAGAGATCGACGTGAGCGTGGATGGTTCCACGGTCAAAGTCACCCGCAAGAACGATGACAAGAGCGCAAAGGCTCGTCACGGACTTGTGCGCGTGCTCATCCACAATGCTGCGATTGGTGTTTCTGCAGGATACGAAAAGAAGCTCGAGATCATCGGTGTGGGCTACAAGGCTGCACTCAAAGGAAAGAACTTGGTGCTGAACCTTGGCCACAGCCACCCTATCGACTTCCCTGTTCCTGCCGGTATCGAAATTGCGCAGGATGAGAAGAACAAGAACATCCTCGTCATCAAAGGTATCGATAAGCAGCTCGTAGGACAGGTCGCATCCGACATCCGCGAACTGCGCCCACCAGAGCCATACAAGGGCAAGGGTGTCCGTTACATGGGCGAAGCTGTCCGCCGCAAGGCCGGTAAAGCCGCTGCCGCTAAAGCCGCATAATTCCTATGAAACTCTCCAAGATCCAACACAGGCAGAACCGCAAGAAGCGCATCCGCGCACGTGTGCAGGGTACTGCAGCACGCCCTCGCTTGACCGTCTTCCGCTCCCTCACGCGTCTCACCGCGCAGCTCATCGACGACGCTGCGGGCAAGACGATCGTCTCCGCTTCGACATCCGAGGCCAAGAGCAAGTTGAGCAAGGAAGGCGCTGCCAAGACAGGAACGCTCCTCGCCAAGAAAGCCAAGGACGCCGGTATCACGGCTGTGGTCTTCGACCGCAACGGATACAAGTATCACGGACGCGTACAGGCACTCGCCGATGCTGCCCGCGAAGGCGGACTCACCTTCTGATTCTCCCTTATTTAATCCTCTCTTATGAACGCTAAAACCTCCAAGCCCGACCGCAAGCGCAATGACCGTGGTGGCCGCCGCGAACCGAGTGAATTCTCGGAGGCAACGCTGTCTGTGGACCGCGTGACTCGCGTGGTGAAAGGAGGTCGCCGCATGCGTTTCCGCGCCATCGTGGTTGTGGGAAACAAGAAGGGCAAGGTAGGACTCGGAACCGGCAAGGCTACAGAAGTGCAGGTTGCCGTAAAGAAGGCCGTATCTGCCGCAAAGCGCGCCATGATCCGCGTGCCTATGAAGAACGGCACCATCCCACATGCTGTCGAACTCAAGTTCAAGGCTGCTCGTTTGCGTTTGCTCCCCGCTGCTCCTGGTACAGGACTGATCGCTGGTGGCGCACTCCGCGTGATCTTGGAACAGGCCGGTATCAAAGACATCCTCAGCAAGCGCTTTGGCTCCCGCAACAAATTGGTGAACGCACAGACATCCATCATGGTGCTGGAATTGCTCAAGAAGATCCCAGGATTCATGCCCGATGAGAAGCCAGCTGTCGTTGCTGCAGACGGTGCTCCTGAATTGGAAATGGATAAGTCCAAGCCTGCTGTCACCGAGATCAGCAAGGGTGAAGCACAGAAGCGCGTCGACGAAGCACGTCGCTCGAAGGTCGACGATAAATAACTGATAGCTAATAGCTCATGGCTTATAGCTTGATGGAAGTTTTTAAAAAACCCGCATCTTGTGAGATGCGGGAGAGTCCATTCTTGTAAGAAGGACATTACTTCTTCGTGGCAAGGAATGGTGATCCCTTGTTCACGAGTCTTTGCGTGAGTGTGCTGTACGTTTCCACCCGGAATCGTCCAACGCACACAAGCACGGGCTGAGTAACCACACGGTTCGATCGTCTTGTGGAACGCATGGCGTGTCCTCCTTAAAGGAAAATGAACTATCTACAGTTTCCCCTCCTGAGATTTTTGGGCAAGGGGCTTTTTGGTGAATTTGCCTGGATGGCTTATGTAAGCCAAAAAATGGAGGTGGTATCATGGGTCTATGGCAAAGGCACTCATCATGATTGCGCAGCAGAAGTACCAGGATATCGAGCTCCAGGGTACCCGCGATGGACTCGTTGCTGCGGGCTTCGAGATCACTCTGTGCAGCAAAGAAGCAGGCGCGTGCACCGGGAAATTGGGCGGCACAGAAACGGCTACGGTCGCCATGCGCGACGTCGATGCATCGGCATACGATCGCTTCGCATTCATTGGTGGACCGGGAGCGAGTGCACTCCGCGAAGATGAAGAAGCCTTGGATTTGGCACGTCGCATTGCGGCGACCGGCAAGCCCTTTGGTGCTATCTGCATTGCCCCAACCATCCTCGCTGCTGCAGGTGTGCTCAAAGGCAAAGAGGCCACAGTATGGAACGAAGACGGTGACCAGGGGATTTACCTGGAAGACTTTGGCGTGTTCTTTACCGGGGATCATGTGACGGTGTGCGAGAACTTCGTCACCGCCGATGGGCCCGAGGTAGCGGGGGAGTTTGGGAAGGCGCTTGCCAGGCTCTAAATTGCCTCCGTTGTTCCGGGGGACAGAATCCGCGTTTATCGGGCTCTCAAAAACCGATACATACGCCTTTTGACGCCAAGAAAGCCTTGCAGGAAGCCGTATTGGCCTTTACTATCCGTGCCTGCCCCGCAAGAAGCCGGGCGGTATTCCATTTCCTCATGCACCATCTTCTCAAACCAGCACGTGGCTCCACTCAAAAGCGCAAGCGCGTTGCCCGCGGTAACTCCGCAGGTGGCGGTACGACAGCCGGTCGTGGAACCAAGGGTCAGCAATCTCGCACAGGCAAGGGCCGCTCCTTCGGCTTTGAAGGAGGTCAGGTTCCGTTGCTCATGCGCCAGCCAAAGTTGGCCGGATTCCGCTCTGTCCGCAGAGTGCAGTACGAAGTGCTGAACATTGCCGAGTTGGAAGAGAGACTCTCCCCAGGTGCATACGATGCTGCTGCATTGCGCAAGCAGGGATTGGTTAGCCGCAACAGGCCGGTGAAGATTCTCGGTATGGGCAAGCTCACAAAGAAATTTGATCTGACGGTTTCTGCTGCTTCCAAGTCTGCAAAGGATGCAGTCAAGAAAGCAGGTGGATCTCTGACGATCCAGCGCGCGTAACTTCCCTGTTCTGCTCTCCATGTTCACCTACTTGTCCCAATTGTGGCGCTCTGAAGATCTTCGTAAGCGCATTTTGTTTACCATTGTTCTCCTTGTTCTGTATCGCGTGATGGCGCACGTTCCGGTTCCCGGAACGGACCCCGTCGCTCTTCGCCAGTTCTTGGATTCTCGTGGTGCAGGTGGTGCTCTTGGTGTATTCGCAGCGCTCACGGGTGGATCACTCGATAACTTTTCTGTGGTGATGCTTGGATTGTCGCCGTATATCAACGCATCCATCATCATTCAGTTGTGCACGGTCATCTTCCCTAGGTTGGAAGCACTCAGCAAAGAAGGTGCTCAGGGTCAGAAGGAGCTCAACCGCTACACACGCTTCCTCAGCTTGCCGCTCGCATTCATGCAGAGTTACGGATTCCTGCTCTTGCTTGGCCGCAGCCAGGCAGCCACAGGACTCTTGGATCTTAGCTTCCCAGGCGTGCTTCTCCCCATGCTCTACGTTACCGCTGGTTCGCTGGTGTTGATGTGGTTGGGTGAAGTGCTCACAGAGAAGGGAATTGGAAACGGCACCTCCATGATCATCTTCGTTGGTATCGTTGCCGGTATCCCCGGTCACATTACGGCTATCCTCGCAGGTGGCGACAGTCAGTTGCAGGCGTTCTACCTGTTCATGGTGGTCTCGGTCGCTATGCTCGTTGCCGTTGTGCTCTTCACCGATGCGCATCGCTTGGTCCCCATCACCTACGCAAACCAAGGTGCAGGACGCGGCGTGCAAGGTTCGATCCCCATTCGCTTGAACCAGGCTGGAATGATCCCGATTATCTTCGCAGTGTCGCTCATCACGTTCCCAGGAATTATCGCTCAGTTCCTCCAGACGGCACCTCGCTTTGCCGGAGTTGTGAGCTTTATTTCCACGTACCTCAACGCGCAGTCCCCCAGCATGGTGTACTTGGGTCTGTACTTCCTCCTCGTCATTCTCTTTACGTACTTCTACGTGTCGGTCAGCTTTAAGCCAGAAGAAATCGCTGACTCTATCCAGAAGCGCGGTGGATTCGTCCCTGGTGTGCGCCCAGGTCCTGCTACGGCAAACCTCCTGAAGAAAACCAGCAGCCGCTTGAACCTGTGGGGCGGTATCTTCTTGGCCATCATCGCCATCGTTCCATTGATCTTCACGCGCTTCACTACGCTCACATCTGCAGAGCTCCTCATCTCCGGTTCCGGTCTCATCATCGTGGTCGGTGTGGTGATGGAACTCATCCGCCAGATCAATGCGCAGATGCTTGCACACGATTACGAGAAGCTCGTTTAATTTTACGATTATTATTCGATGGAAACTTCTACCCTCGATGGCGTCGAGATGATCGTTCAGGGCGATCGCACTCTTAAGCAAATCAATGAGGAACTACAGCTAGCCCTTCGATCCTCTGATAACCAGAGGTTCCTTGAGTTGCAGATTGAGGCTGGCGCAGCGTTGTCGCATATGAAAGCAGGTGCACTCCTGTTTGATCCTGAAAGTTTTGTTCGCCACTTTGCTTCGTAACTATGGACCTCGTTCTCTTCGGAATCCAAGGCAGTGGCAAAGGAACACAAGCTAAGAAGTTGGCTGCCGAACATGGATTCGAGATTTTTGAGGCAGGCGCCGAGCTCCGCAAGATCGCCGCAAGCGGATCGGACTTGGGAAAGACGGTCAAAGAGCACATCGATGCCGGTCACTTGGTCCCGCACGAGATCATCATGCTCGTGGTCAAGAATGCCATTTGCGCCAAGCCCAAAGAAACCACGATCATCTTTGACGGTGTTCCACGCGACGAAAACCAAATGAACGATTTCAACGTAATCATGCAGGGGTGTGGTCGCGACTTCCGTTGCGTGCATTTTCTCTTGGATGCCGAGGCCGGCGTACAGAGAATCGTCGGTCGTGCAAAGTTGGAAGGCAGAGTGGATGATCAAAATGAAGAAACCATTCGCAAGCGCATGAATACCTTCTTGGCCAAGACCATGCCGGTGATTGAGGCATACAAGGCCCAAGGCAAAGTCACAGAAATCCAGGCGGATGGCGCCGTGGAACAGGTTTATGCGGATCTGGAGAAATTGGTCCACTGATCCGCTACTCTCCACCTATGCCCTCTTTCCAAATCCTCAAGCCCGCTCAAATCGAGAGCCTGCGTAAAGCCGGCAAGATTTTGCGTGAGTGCTTACAGGCAACAGCTGCACAGGTAAAAGACGGCATGACGACCAAAGAAGTCGATACCTTTGCCGAGGAGTTTATCCGGTCGCGGGGAGGTATCCCCGCGTTCAAGGGATACAACGGATTTACCGGGACATTGTGTACGTCGGTGAATGACGAATGTGTGCACGGCATCCCCGGTCCTCGTGTTTTGAAAAACGGCGACATCATCGGGTTGGACGGCGGTGTGATCTACGACGGGTTGTACACCGATGCGTGCATCACCGTGCCGGTAGGGGATGTGCCGTTCGAAACGATTCGCTTTCTCGAAGTTTCCAAAGCTGCGCTCGACGCCGCCGTGAGTGTGGTGAAACCCGGTGCACAGATTGGCGATATTTCCTCCATGATCCAGGCAGTCGTAGAGGGTGGGGGATATCGTTGTGTGAATGCGCTCACGGGTCATGGGTTGGGATCCGAATTGCACCAGTATCCAGACATCCCCAACACAGGCACCAAAGGAACAGGTCCTGTTTTGCCTCCGTGGACACTCATTGCCATCGAACCGATTACTTCTATGGGCAAACCTGGCATCCGCGAATTGGCTGATGGATGGACAATTGTCACTGCAGATGGTTCCTTGAGCGCTCATTTTGAGCACTCCGTACTGGTGACCGTGGACGGGTGCGAGGTATTGGCGTAAATATACATTAATAAAATATATTTACATTTTGGCAAGTTCATTTGTCCAACGTACACACAAATTGCTCTCCGCAGGCTTGCTGATGCTCAAATCCCTCTGTAGGATCCCTCGGCTCTTGACCCCCTGTTTTCTCTGTGTCTAAGGACGTTATCGAACTCGAAGGGATAGTAGAAGAAGCGTATCCCAACGCACAATTCCGCGTCCGCGTCACGACTGAACAATTCAAGGACAAGAATCTCGTGCTGCTTTGCACCCTTGCCGGTCGCATGCGCGTCCATCGCGTACGCATCCTGCCGGGAGACAAGGTCAAGCTGGAGATGACGCCTTACGATCTCGAGAAAGGGCGCATCACCTATCGTTTCAATCCATTCAACCCGAATAATCCCACCGCTCCACAGCCTGGAGCATCCACCCCTCCTCCTGTCTCTACTCCCCAATGAAAGTTCGTCCTAGCTGCCGGCCCATGTGCAAAGACTGCCGTCTCGTCATTCGTAGGAATGGCAAAGGTAAGCCTGTGCGCCGCATCGTCTGCAGCAAGTTCCCCAAGCATAAGCAGCGCCAGGGCGCCTAATTTCTCTCCTTCTCTCCCATGCTTCGTATCGGTGGTGTCGTCCTTCCCGGCAATAAGCGCATCGTTGTTTCCCTCACGTATATCAAGGGAATCGGTCGCGCACTCTCCAAGAGAATCTTGGATGAGCTGCACATCGATGCAAACACGGTGACGGATTCCGTAACCGATGCAGATCAGGCTCGCCTCCGCGTGCGCACAGAGCAGGAACTCATCGAAGGTGAATTGACCCGCAAGGTTTCTCTCGACATCAAGCGTCTCCAAGATATCGGCACGTGGCGTGGCCACAGGCATAAGAAGAAGTTGCCTGTCCGTGGTCAGTCCTCGCGCCGCAACGCACGCACCAAGCGTGGTAAGAAGAAGACAGGTCTCTCCGGTCGTACCGTTCTCACCAAGACATAACCAGTACGCGGGCAGGAATGCCCGCGCTCTCCCCATTATTCTTTTATGGCTGATACAGCTGAAAAACCATCGATTGCTTCCCTCCTGGAAGACTCCACACCCGCTGCCACTCCGGCTGCAGGGCCTGCAGGGAAGAAAAAGAAGGTCAAGCGCCACCTGCCCAAGGCTCGTGTGTGCATTCATGCTGGGGAGAACAACACGATCGTTACCTTCACGGATTTCGATGGCAACGTGCTCTGCTGGAGCAGCTCGGGTTCCTCCGGATTCAAGGGAACACGCAAGTCCACGCCCTACGCAGCAAAGGTTGCTGCAGAGAACGCCGCACTCAAAGCAAAGCCGTACGGTATCGAGTCTGTAACCGTCGAAGTCAAAGGACTCGGACCAGGACGTGAGCAGTCTCTGCGCGGTTTGCAGAGTGCTGGATTGAACCTCGATGCCATCATTGATGTGACGCCTATCGCACACGGCGGTTGTCGCGCCCCTGGGCGTCGCCGCGTCTGATTCCTTACCTTTCCACTCAGTCTCCTCGATCACCTTCTCCTCCTATGCGTTATACCGGTCCTAAAGCAAAGAAAGTCCGCCGCCAGGGTGTAAACCTGTTTGGCTCGGACAAGTACGACAAGATCCTTACACGCAAGCCATACGGCCCGGGTAAAGGTCCAAAGAGCCAGACAGGAAAGCTCTCGGAGTACGGCAAGCAGCTTTTGGAAAAGCAGAAGGCTCGCGACATGTACGGTCTTTCGGAACAGCAGTTCCAGAGACTCTACCGCGAGGCGACACAGGTGACTGGCCAGACAGGTGATGCATTCAAGCAGTTGCTTGAGCGTCGCTTGGATAACGCCGTCTTCCGCGCAGGCTTCGCCATGACTCGCATGCAGGCACGTCAGTTCGTTGGTCACGGCCTCTTCACTGTCGATGGTGTCCGCGTCACCATCCCATCCTTCCGCGTAAAGCCAGGACAGGTGATTGTCGTACGCGCTCAATCCAAGAATTCTCCTATGTTCGCTCAGGTTCTGAGTGCACATGAAAAGTACTCTGCTCCTTCGTGGCTCACGATTGATCAGGCTGCCATGAAGATCACGATCAAGGACCTCCCCGGCGCCGAGCACGGCGAGCAGGGTGTCGACGTCCGTAAGATCGTTGAGTTCTACTCTAGGAACTAATTTTTCTCCATCGTGCCCCTCTCGGGGCGCGCTAGATCCCCCTTCCATACCCCCTCCCGGTATGCACATCATCCAGGAAGAGATCGGTCTCCCCACATTCGCAGTTACCCCTGTAAAAAAGGGTGACGCACGCAACGCGATCTTCACGATTGCACCACTTCCTCCGGGTTACGGACTCACTTTGGGTAACGCGCTCCGCCGCGTGCTCCTGAGCAGTCTCCCCGGTGCCGCTGTCACCTCTCTCCGCGTTTCTGGTGTCCAGCACGAGTACACGACCATCAAGGGCGTGCACGAATCCGTTATGGACATGATGCTCAACTTCAAGCTTTTGAAGCTGAAGAAGCACAGCAAGGACTCCGAGGTCATCACCCTTTCTGCAAAGGGACCAAAGGCTGTCACCGCTGCAGACCTCACGGTCTCCGCTGATATCGAAGTGCTCAACCCAGACTTGCACCTCCTCACGCTCGAAAAGGGCGCTGCTATCGATATGCAGATCACCGTAGAGAAGGGTGTGGGTTACGCTTCGGCTGCAGAGCGCAACCGCAAGCAGAACGAGCCAGGTTTGATGTACGTCGACGCCATCTTCACTCCAGTCGTAAAAGTGAAGTTCGATGTCGAGCCTACTCGCGTGGGTCAGCGTACGGATCTCGAGAAGCTCACGTTGGATGTCGAAACGTCTGGTTCTCTCTCTGCAGAGGAAGCCGTCCAGTTCGCAAGCCAGCTCCTCCAGAGTTACTTTGGATACTTCGGTTCCGATAAGAAAGTTGTGGAGCCTGAGTACATGGCAGACTTCTCCCGCACAGCAGCTCCTCATGTGGACGACAACACGAGCACGCCTGTGAAGGAAAGCTACACCCCTATCGAAATCCTCAACTTCTCCCCTCGCACGCTCAACGCGCTCATCAATGCAGGTGTGGGATCCATCGAACAGCTCACCAAGTGTTCCGAAGCTACCCTGAGCAACTTCCGCGGCTTTGGCGCCAAGGCTCTCGACGAGGTCAAAAAGACCCTCGGAGAGCGTGGACTTGCCCTGGCAAGCGATGCTCCGATGGACGCCTAAGACCATCGACAATTCCCTTCCTCATCACTAGAATCCCTCTCCCATGCGTCACAGAGTTTCCCGCCTCCGGCTCCGCCACAAACCTGCGCACAGCAATATGCTGCAGCGCAACCTGGTGACCTCTGTGCTCTTGTACGAGAAGGTCCGCACCACCAAGAAGCGTGCAGAGGTAGTCCAGCCTCAGATCGAACAGATCATCACGCTGGCTAAGAAGAAGGACGCCATGAACGCCATCCGCGCCATCAACACGGTTCTCACCGATACCAACGCCAGCCGCAAGGTGATGCAGGTCCTCAAAGATCGCTACAAGACACGCACGTCGGGCTTCACCCGCATTGTGCCACTGGGATTGCGTCACGGAGATGGTGCCAAGTTGGTGTCTCTCGAACTCGTTGATTCCGTTCTCGCTTCTGACACCCCAGCAGAGAAGCCAGCTGCGAAGACGAAGAAAGCTTCCACTCCTAAGAAATGAAAACCTCCACGCCTAAAGCAGCGGCTCCTACATGGTACGTTGTGGACGCCACTGGCGAGTCCATCGGCCGCATGTCTTCCCGCATTGCTCACGTTCTGCGCGGTAAGCACAAGGCAACGTTCTCTGCTCACCAGATGTGCGGAGACGTAGTCATCGTCATCAACGCAGAGAAGATGGCTGTGAGCCCAGAGAAAGGCCGCCGCAAGATGTACTACAGGCACAGCGGTATGCTCGGCCACATCAAGAGCGCTTCGTTGAGCGACATGATGAAGCGCGATGCACGCAAGGTGATTGAACTCGCTGTGTACGGCATGTTGCCACGCAACCGCCTGCGCGAGGACATCCTCCACCGTTTGCACGTCTACAACGACGACAAGCACAAGTACGCTGCTCAGAAGCCCCAGCCTTTGGATCTTACCAAGTTGCTGTAATTCCCAACCCTCATGACTGCTACTCCTTCCACCACCAAGCGTCCGTACTTCCACAGTATTGGTAAGCGCAAAAGCGCGATTGCCGATGTAAAGCTGTTGTCCGACGGATCCGGTGAAATCAAGGTGAACGGTATGAAGCCTAGGGAGTACTTCCAGTCTCCTTACCAGGTAGAGAACGCCACGGCTCCTTTGGTGATGACCGAACAGAAGTCGAACTTCGATGTCGAAATCCGCGTAGTCGGAGGCGGCAAGTCCGCTCAGTCTGATGCCATGCGCCACGGTATCTCCCGCGCATTGCTCCTCGTAAACCCTGATTATCGCAGTGACCTTAAGCGCGCCGGATTCCTCCGTCGCGATGCGCGCATCAAAGAGCGCAAGAAGCCAGGTCTCAAGCGTGCTCGCCGCGCACCACAGTTCTCCAAGCGTTAA
>CAZDEA010000012.1:18921-21474 GCA_964504485.1 uncultured Candidatus Peribacteria bacterium
CAAGAAGCCAGGTCTCAAGCGTGCTCGCCGCGCACCACAGTTCTCCAAGCGTTAATCTTCCGTCTATTGGAGGTTACGCCACGACCATTTTGACGAAGTACAGCGTTTTGCCGTCTTCGGTGTCCAAGATGAACTTCGCATCCATCGCAGAGAGCTGCAGGATCGTTTGGCACATCTTCAAGAGCATATGTGGGGGCAGAGCGACTCCGGACTCCAGGCAGGTGGCACAGAGGCCCGCTGCGTCGCGGCTGCGGATGTACGGCTCACCTTTGTTCATGATGGTCTTGTACATGGACTCCTGAACGGCGAGGACGAACTTCTCGACGTACATTTCCATATCTTCCACGGCAATGTCAGTCACCTCGGGCAGAGCCTCGAGGATATCCAGATCACTATGGATCGCGTGAGCGATGCAGGCGTCGAGCGTCATAACTGTTGTGGGTATGGATGTACGTGTTTGATTTCTTCTTTGTAGAAATCTCACCAGTATAGCAAAAATTCGCCTTCTGATCTACGCTCTCCTTCGTGACAGGAGCCCAATCCATGTCCTGGCAAGTGATTCGAAAAGACCGGGGTATCTGGCTCTTTGCGGGGCTTATTTTTGGGCTTCTGTTGGCCGTTTTTGGCGTTTCCCTAGGCAATGACTTTGTTCGTTGGGATGACGGCCTGCTCATCTACGAAAACCCTGCCATCCGCGAGATCAGCTTCCAATCGCTCAAAACCATCTTCACCACGTTCGACCCCGAACTCTATATCCCCTTTACGCTGTTGAACTACCAGGTGCTGTACCAGCTGTTTGGACAGCATGCCTTTGGGTATCACCTCTGGAGCCTTCTCTTCCATACGGCCAATGCATTGCTCGGCGCGTGGCTGGTAGCCTGGCTCACGGGCCAGCGGAAGATAGGCGCGATTGCAGGGCTCTTCTTTGCGCTTCATCCCATCCAAGTCGAAGCCGTGGCCTGGGCCTCGGCACTCAAAGACCAGCTTTCTACCTTCTTCTACCTGCTTACACTCCTGGCCTATCTGCACTATCGCGATACCTCATCCAAGCGCGGGTACTGGCTTAGCCTGATATTCATGCTCTTTGGACTGCTTTCCAAGGTGATGGTGGTGACGGTCCCCGGCGTACTTCTCCTCTTGGATGATCTCGCCGAACGGAAGTGGTGGAGCACGAAGGCGCTCTTGGAAAAACTTCCACATGTGTGCCTGAGCATCATCTTTGGTTTGGTGGCGATCTTAGGAAAAGAGGCGATCCTCTCTACCACCACTCCGTTCCAGACGGCACTCATGGCCATGCGCAGTACGGTGTTCTACATACAGAAACTTTTTTGGCCTACGGGATTCTCGGTGCTGTATCCGTACAGCCAATCCGTTTCACTCCAGAATACAGGCATCATACTTTCGGCAGTTGCGCTCTTCTGCATACTCATCTTCGTTTTGATCGCACGTCGTTGGACCAAGTTTCCATCGTTCGCATTCCTGTTTTTCCTCTGCACACTCGTTCCGACGTTTGTGAACTTTAGTAAAGGAGGCAACTTGTATGTGGCATCCGATCGATATGCGTACCTCCCCTCGCTCGGAGTCTTTTTGCTGGTTGCGGCCGTAGCTGTGATGATCTGGGAGGCGCAAAAGACGAATATTCGCAAAATCCTGAATTTTGTTTTAGCCCTCACCCTAGCCATTTTTGCAGTGCTTTCCTTCCAGCAAACCAAGGTGTGGGCCAGCAGCGAGCTGCTCTTTCGCAATGTGCTCAAGCACTACCCAAACTCCTACGCCGCGCACAATAACATTGGCAATGTGCTTCGGCGCCGGAACGATCTCGATGGTGCTGTTGTGGAATTCCAGGCTGCACTTGCTTCGTGGGATCACCCCAAAGTGCGCAGTAACCTGGGAGCTGTATATGTGAAGAAAGGCATGATCACCGAGGCTCTTGCACAGTTTGATGCTGCAGAGAAACTGGATTCCAAAACCGCCGAGCCGGATTTTGGCAGGGGAATTCTGTACGCGTCCATCAATGAGTTCGACAAGGCATTGGCGTCATACGCGCGAGCGCTCGAAAAAGAGCCAAACTTTTCCATTGCGTATGTAAACCGCGGGTCACTCCTCTTGGATTTGGGTCGCAGGCAAGAAGCAGAGGCGGATTTCCGCAAAGCGATAGAGATCGAACCGTATCTTGCCCAAGCACACTTCAATTTAGCGATCCTCGCCACACGCGATGGTGACGAGGAGCAGGCAATTGTGCATTACGAAGATGTCGTGCGTATGCAGCCCTTCTTTTTGCAAGCACGCATGAACTTAGGCGCGCTCTATGCCAAGGTGGGCAAGCTTTCAGACGCGAAGAAGCAGTTCCTCACCGTGCTGAAGTCCGATCCACAGAACGCCGCTGCGCAGTCTGCTGTACAGAAAATTGAGGCTGCCGAATAAAGTGCGAAGGAGGAATTTTTACACTTTGAACCTTGCACCTTGCGCTTCTACACTGTGCCTATGCCTACTCCCGCTCGTCGTCGCGCACCTACGCGCGCAATTACCTCCCCAGCTTTTCTGTGGACCTAC
>CAZDEA010000012.1:21574-23851 GCA_964504485.1 uncultured Candidatus Peribacteria bacterium
TCGTCGTCGCGCACCTACGCGCGCAATTACCTCCCCAGCTTTTCTGTGGACCTACCTGTTCCTAGCCCTTTGGGTCACCGGAGGAGTCTTTCTCGACGGTTGGGCACATAACAACATCCCCGAGCTCGAGACCTTCTTTTCGCCGTGGCATGGCGTTCTGTACAGCGGGGTTCTGCTCATGGGTATATTCCTGGGGCTTTCGGCATTCTTGAACATCCGCCAAGGCGCTTCCTGGAGCTCTGCGCTGCCCGCGGGATTCGGTCTGTCCTTTGTAGGCTTTCTCGTGTTCGCCGGTGGCGGTGTGTTTGATATGTTCTGGCATTTGGTGTTTGGCATAGAAGCCAGTGTGGATGCCCTTCTGAGTCCTGCGCATTTGATTCTTGCTCTGGGTGCCGTACTGATGGTCTCTGCACCCGTACGTATTTGGCTTCAATCTTCGTCGGAGAGGGCAGAAAGGTACGTGGAGCAACTCCCTATGATTCTCTCTGCGACGTTTGCATTCTCGCTTCTCGCATTCATGACACAGTTCGGCAGCTTTGCCGAAGTGCGCGCCACGGGACTGATGCCTAGTCGCATGGTGATTCAAAATCACATGGAGTCCGCTGCCATTGGTGGGTTCCTGTTCCAAACAGCGCTCCTCATGGGCACTGTCTTCCTGCTGATCCGTCGCGGAACCTTGGCACAAGGAGGACTCCTCACGCTGTTCATCATTCATGGATTTGGTATGACGATCATGAAAGACGAATTGCGTTTGCTCCCCTCCATGATCATCGCCGGTATTTTCGCAGATTCTCTACTCTCGTCGTTGCCTTCCAAAGGTCACGTGGCCAAGTTCCGTTTTGGCGCGTTTCTCATTCCTGCCGTGCTGTACACCGTGTACTTCATCACGCTTATTTTGGGTGATGGTATTTGGTGGTCCGTGCACCTGTGGACCGGATCCATCGTGATGGCCGGCGTGATGGGCTACCTGCTCAGCTTCCTTGCTGTGGAGCCGTACAGCGACTGAGGTACACTGTGTGTATGGATCTCGCCGCATTTAAAGTCCGTTTTGACGGGCAGATGGCCGAATTCCTGGATGCTGCGTTGCATGCGTTTTCTGCGACGTTATCGGACCCTCCCCTGGCTCCCTTTATTGCGCACACCAAAGACTTGGCGTTGGCGGGTGGCAAACGCATACGGCCCTATATGGCCTTTGTGATGATGAGCGACAGTGAGTATCCCGAAGCAGAGCTGCTCCGTAGCGTATTGTCCTTGGAGCTTTTCCATCTCTTCGCACTCATTCACGACGACGTCATGGACGGAGGAGAAGAACGGCATGGCATTCCCACGGCGCATATGTTTCTCGCAGAACGTATGGGAAAATCAAAAGCGGCCGAAGGTCAGGCCATTCTTTTGGGCGATCTTCTCCTCTCATTCGCGCATCAGGCTATTTTGAATATTCAGGAGCGGGGGATCATCGCGCGCGATCGTTTGCATGTGGCACATACGATCTTTGCACGCATGTCGCGCGAAGTGATTGCCGGACAAATGCTCGATGTGGATTTGACGACGCGTCCAGTCGCAACATTCGCCGATGTCGAAAAAAAGAATTTTCTCAAAACTGCGACCTATACCTTCATACGACCCATGCAGTTTGGCGTTGCCATTGCCGGCGATAGCAAAGACACCATGAAGTTCTGCGAAGATTTTGGCGCACTCGTGGGGCAGGCATTCCAGTTGCAGGATGATCTTTTGGACGTGCGTGGTGGAGACACGGGAAAAACATCTATGCGAGACATACGCGAAGGTCAGCACACTACGCTCACGCAATTTGTGTTTGAGCATGGCACTGCCGATCAGAAAAAAGAATTACGCGCACACATGGGCAAGAATTTTTCTGCAAAAGAAGAAGCGAACCTGCGTGCAATTTTCGAAGAAAGTAAGGCATTTCCGTACGTCGAAACACTCATTACCAAAGCATACAATCACGCGAGCAGTCTCTTGGAACAGGCAAAACTATCGAAGGCCAGTCATGAGTCGCTCAATGCACTCCTTGGGGTCTTGGCACAGAGAACGAAGTAATGTGAGTGGAGCCGCCTCGGGGATTTGAACCCCGGACCCTCGGTTTACGATACCGATGCGCGTTCCGCGCAGTCACTTCTTTTGATGGCACGTCTCACAAGTTCGACGTGGCCACTGAGCTAGGGTGCCTTGTTTGTCATGGAGCCACCTTCGGGATTTGAACCCGAGACCCTCGGTTTACGATACCGATGCTCTACCGCTGAGCTAAGGTGGCTT
>CAZDEA010000013.1:0-3506 GCA_964504485.1 uncultured Candidatus Peribacteria bacterium
CTGCTTCTGGCTCGCAGATTGCGGGAACACTCACGGTTGCCGGGGACTTGCTCGTTGCCAAGAACCTCACCTTCCAGACCGGAGCAGTGCTCACGGCACGTCAGCTCCTTCTCTCTGGCGCGCTCATCGTCCGCGGTCCTATTACTATCGAAGGACTTGCGACGTTCTTGGGTGACGTACAGGTAAAGGGTGAACTGATCGTCAGCAGCCGCCAGGCAGGATTTGCCATCATCGATGTAGGCCAAAAAGAAATCACCGTGCGCTTTGAGCCTCCATTCAAAGCCACGCCCGTGGTCACGGCTACCTCCGATGCCTTTACCCTCTGGAGAGTCAAAGCTTCTTCTATGACGGGCTTCACATTGGAGATCCAGAGCATCGCAACAGAGAAGATGAAGTTCTCGTGGCAGGCTCTCACCGTCGAAACACCGATGACGGTCTCGGGCACATTCCTTGCCGTCCCCGAGGGCCAGACGCTCTTCCCCTTGGATGCCCAGGGAGTTCCGCTCTCCACCAGTGCTATCTGGAATGCCTGTATCCGTCACCAGCAGCCTTTGGACCCTGTGACTGGTCAGCCATTCTCGTGCTCTCGCTACACGCCTGACCTGTACATCTGGAACCACCCAGACTTCCCAGGCATGACGTTCGTCTGGAACGACAGTTACGATCCTCCGTTGCTCATCCTGCCCGATGGCTACGTGGGTCAGAAGATGACCATGTCCAGCTCGTCTTCCTCTACAGATACGGGAACAGGGTCGAGCATCAGCTCTTCGTCTGAGTCCTCCGCATCTTCTGACTCATCTGCATCCTCTGAATCCTCGAGTTCGGATTCCTCTTCCAGCGATTCAAGTGACAGCAGTTCCTCGGATTCGTCGGAATCTTCGGAGTCCTCGGATTCCTCAAGTTCCGATTCTTCTTCCAGTGACAGCAGCTCTTCAGATGCTAGTTCGTCGGACTCTTCGTCGTCCGAGTCTTCGTCCTCCGAAGGTTCGAGTAGTTCGCAATAAACCGCGAAGCCCTCTTTATTCATGAGCAGGGGAGTGATAGGCTACGGGTGTTCACCTTCTTTTTCCCAGGACTATGCGCCTAGTGCAGGTTGCAAAAATTTTAGGCATGACCGGTCAGGAGCTCCGCCACGAGCTCTCGCAGGTGAACTTTGGCGTAAAACCCACAGACCGCGAGGTTCCGGATGGTTTGGCAAAAGGAGTCATCCGTTTCGTGGCACAGAAAAAGGGTCTCACGATTGATTTAGAGAGTCTCAACTTGGCCGATATTCCCGATGGCGAAGAAGGGGACGGAGAAGAATCTTCTTCAGCTCCTGCAGCAGACCAGCCCGCTGCACCTGTGGCGAACCCTGTCATCACGCCACACTCTTCTTCGAAGGATGTGTTGCCGGTGCTCCGCAAGCTCACCTTAGAAGGTATCCCGCGCGAGGCGATCGTGCGCCAGGCACGTGCACTCAAGAAGACCAAAGAAGAAATCGAGGCCGATCGCCGCGATGCCAGGTTGGCTGCGCAAGGTCAGAAGAAGCGCGAGGCCGGACAATCCACGGTGCACCAGGAGCAGATCAAGACCAAGGCAGGTCCCGTCTCCATCCCCGATACCATCTCTGTAAAAGAGTTCGCCGAAAAAACAGGTATTCAAGTCCCGAAGATCATTCAGACGCTCCTCAAGAACGGCGTCATGGTCACCATCACGCAGTCCATTGATTTCGATACCGCATCCATCGTTGCTTCCGAGCTCGGTGTGCAAGTCTTCCGCGAAGAGCGTTCTGCTTCTGCAGAGCAGCTCATCAGCAAAAACTTGGAAGATCTTCTGCGTGATGACCCCGAAAACCTCGTAGCTCGTCCGCCGATTGTGGTGGTCATGGGTCACGTCGACCACGGCAAAACGGCGCTTCTGGATGCCATTCGTCACACCAATGTGGTGGCCGGTGAACATGGGGGCATTACGCAGCACATTGGTGCGTACCAGGTGCAGCATGAAGAAAAGGGCATCGGCATGCGCACGATTACGTTCCTTGATACTCCGGGTCACGAGGCCTTCACCGCCATGCGTGCTCGCGGTGCACAGATTACCGATATCGTTATCCTCGTGGTGTCTGCAGAAGAAGGAGTGAAGGCAACGACTGTCGAAGCCATCAACCATGCCAAGGAAGCCGGCGTGCCCATCATCGTCGCTATTACCAAGGTCGATAAAGAGCGTGCCGACATTGATCGTGTAAAGGGCGAAGTTGCCGGTCATGGACTCCAGCCCACAGACTGGGGCGGCGAAGTGCCGTTCATCCCATGTTCCGCAGTGAGCAAAGTGGGTATCGACGACATCCTCGACCACATCCTCATCATCACCGAGCTGCAAGATGTGAAGGCCAACCCCAAGCGTGCAGCGATTGCGACCGTGATCGAAAGTCGTTTGGATTCCTCGTTGGGCGCACTCGCCACGGTGATTGTGAACACGGGAACACTCAAAATTGGAGACGTGTGCGTGTGTGGCGAAGCCACGGGTCGCGTAAAGGCGATGATCGATCCCAATGGAAAGCGTGTGCTCGAGGTTCTTCCTTCTGGCCCGGTGCAGGTATCGGGATTGTCCACGGTTCCTGTGGTGGGAGATATTCTCCAAGTAGTGCCATCCGAAAAAGAAGCACGCGTGCTGCAGGACTCACTCATTCGTGCTGCAGGCGAGCGCCGCGTGAAGAGCTTTGTGGATCTTGTGTCGCGCTTGTCCGAAGGAAAGCTCACACAGCTCAAGGTCGTGCTCAAGGCCGATGCCCAAGGTTCTTTGGAAGCCATTCACCAGGCTCTTTCGAAGCTGGGTGCAGAAGATCCCGAGAATCCTACGTCGGTGAAAGTGATCCACAGTGCCGTGGGTGCGGTTTCGGAGAGTGATGTGATGATCGCTTCTGCGAGTGAAGGCATTGTGTTGGCATTCCACACGTCTGTTCCACAGGAAGTCACGCGTGCGGCCGAGCGCGAGGGCGTAAAGGTGCGCGAGTACGTGATCCTCTACGAGCTTCTCGATGAAGTCGAAAAACTTCTGCATGGTTTGATCGAGCCGGAAGAAAAAGAGCAGATCTTGGGCCACTTGGAAGTGAAGGGAGTCTTCTTTGTGAAAAAGTCCGACCAGATCATTGGTGGTCGCGTGACGGACGGTCTCATCAAGCGCGTGATGTTCCGTTTGATTCGTAACGGCGAAGTGATTGATCATGGACGCATCGTATCGCTCAAGCACGTCGATAAAGACATCAAAGAGGCCAAGGAAGGCGTGGAGTGTGGTATGAAGATCGACCTGAGTACACCTGTACAAGAAAAAGACATCCTCGAGGTCTACAACCGCGAGCTCAAGCGTAAGGACACCGAGAAATAATTAGTTGTGCCTTTAGTTGTACTGAGGAATCGTCTGCGGGTTTTTGACCATGGTGAACGCCTGCGCCGGGGCACCTTTTTCGATGTACCGGACAATCACGCCATTGGCTTCTTCATTACCCTCGGTGCAGACGCGTACGAGCATGG
>CAZDEA010000013.1:3606-11468 GCA_964504485.1 uncultured Candidatus Peribacteria bacterium
ACAATCACGCCATTGGCTTCTTCATTACCCTCGGTGCAGACGCGTACGAGCATGGCAAAGTCACCTGGAGTGTTCACCAAGCGCGACACGAGAGCTTCTGCAGCTTTCGAAAGTCCGATGGCTTTGAGTTTCTCTAGGCGAGCCTTGGGGTCGCGCTCGTCGCGTACGGCCTTGAGTTCAGGCCCATGGCCTTGCATCTCTTCCACGGCTTTGGCCCACTCCTTACCGCTAATTTTGGTGCGCTTAAAGAAGCTTTTGTATTCGTTACTGGCCAGGAACTCTGTCTGGCGCACTACGGCATCGCCCGAGCCCTCGAACAGTCTCTTGGTTCCAAAGATGGCTGCTGCAGTCACGCCTGCACCACCAATTGCCGGAAACCAGTTCCCGGTCTTCCAGCCACACAGTGCAGCGTAGGCGGTGTACGCCGTGCCGAGTGTTGCGGCAACCAAGCGGAATGCCGTGCCCACGCGTGCGTCGACGTTCTTTTCCCCTGGCGTCATTTCACGCTCGTAAAAGAGCGTACCAGGGATGATCTTTTCGTATTGCTGGAGCACCTCTTCCATTTGGCGCACGGCGGCTGGGTCATCCGTTGCAGCGGGGGATTTCTTGAGTGCGTTCAGTGCCTCGCGGCAGCTGCCGACCTCAGATAAAAAAATCTTGAACGTTTCTGCGCGGTTGGCATTGCCGTTCGTTGCAAACGCTTCTTGCATGGATACGCCGCGCTCGGCGAGTGCCGTCACACGCTGCTGCATCTGTACAAGGGCAGGGTTTTCGACCTTGAGATTCACCAGCTTGAGCTTATCAAAAGGCGTCGCTTTGAATGCGCGTTCCGTAGCATCAAACGAGGCATCGCGCTTTTTCATGCGTGCATCGAATTCCTGCTTTTGCGCAACGTTCACCGCCAGCGCATTGCGCTTCATGCTGGCTTGGTACCTCTGCACCAAGCGCTCGTTAAAGCGTTCCTTTACTGTCATCGCTTCCCGGTGCTGGAGCTGTTCAGGGCTCATGGGAGACGAAGAGAAAGGGGATTAGACAGTAGGTGGTGTACCAGGTGCAGGCGGAGCGGCAGGAGCTTCTCTGCGCAGAGCATCGGTGAGAACCTTCTTCTGCTGGTCATCCAACTTACGTCCCAGCTTTTCCATCTTCTCGAAGTACGCACGAAGCGTTTCGTCGTTATTGAGATTCTCGCGCAGGTTTGGCGACTTTTCCCGCAGTTCCTTGAGTGCGTCTGACAAGTTTTTCTGGGAATTCGGATCGCTACCGATGTTATTGATATTGATCTTGGCCTGGAAGTTGGTGACTGCCTGATCGGCAATCTGTTCGCCACGGCGCTGATCTGCGTTCTGCTGCATGCCTGTCCACAAGCTGTCGTTGCCCAGTTGTGCTTCGATATTGCGAGGATCAATGGTCTTCATAGCGCCCAGCATGCTCGTTGCCTTACCTCCAGCAACAGGCGAGGGGATAATAGGAATACTCAGCGGAGCCTTGAGTGCCGTGCGACCGGCAGCACCACCAATGTCCTTAATTTGGTTCGTGAATTTGTTGACCACTTCTGGGCCCTTTGCGAGAGCCATGAAGACTCCTTCCCACAAAATACCCAAGCAGAGTGCCAACCAGAATACCTGCCCAAACGTATCGAGACCTGTGAGGAGTGGTAACTTGAGTGCGGCGAATTTTCCTGGGAGCGCAACCTGCGAAGCAACGTTGAGCATGATGAAGCCGATGGCAAACGGCACGCCCACCACAGCCGGCAAGAACGCCGCTTTGATGAAGTGGTCGGTAATTTTATCGGTTTCTCCTTTGATCTGATCCACCACGAATCCCAATGCCACAAACGGCATGAACGCCATGGTGAGCCACAGTACGGGAATACGGATGAAGAATGCGATGACGAGCGCCAAGATAGGGAAGAAGAGCGCAATGTGGATCACGAGGACAATGATGATTTTGACGAACCACAGGAGCAGCGCTTTGATTTCTGAAGGATCCTTCCCGGCCACACGCCCAGCATCAATTACGTTCGCGAGTGTTTTCAAGCGTGCGTAGTTCACGATCAATCCGTTGAATATCACCGCTTGCTTATCATTTCTCTCGAGCACCTCTGGGGAATTGTAGTCCCGCAATTGTACGCAGATGATGGGTTTGAGCGGGCACGTCCAACCATCCTGTCCTTCGGTAATATCGGGCTTTTCTGTTTCTTCGAAGAAGCGAAAATCATTGACCACTTGGCAAGGGACGCTTGTGGGGTTTCCTCCAGCGTCGTAGTTGATCGTGTAACAATCGGCACCACCAACCCATGTAGGCAACTGATACACCGAGTAGGCGACCACCTGCGAGACGTCGAAAATCACGCGGGGAATGAACCACGAGAAGTTCACGAGAATCACCGCCATCACGAATTTTGGCAGCAGTCCTTTAACACGTTCCGTGCTCGCCGAAATGATGGTCATGATGGCTCCGACGATCAGCAAGATCGCAAAGCCAATGTTCACAATGTTGCGCGAGAGCTGCCAGAGCGAGAACAAAATCGGCACAATGCCGCTGGGGTTATCCGGAGTGCCTTCGCTAAAAATCAGGTTGGGATCCGTGACGATACTCAGGAGTCCAAAGAGTACCCACATGAGGGCATTCATTGCCGTGATAATCATTCCTACAATCACCGAGCCGTTGGTGATGATGGTGTTCGTCAGATCTGCGGCATGTGCCATAGGGACACCCAAGGTGGTACCCATCAGGAGTGCCAAGAGACCGAAGAGTTTTTTGTGTGAATGCATCAAAGAAGTATAGCACAAAATCACGCCTTTTCCCAGTAGGAAGCCAAATATGTACAGCGCTTGGCGGGCTCTCTCAGGTCGTATATCAGAACATATTCCCGTAAATAAGGCGAGTATATTTTGTGTTCAATGAGAAATCATTTTTAAAGCTAAATACCTGTTTTTTGGCTTATTATAAACAAAAATAACGATCACATTAGTTGAACTGACCTATGTACACTTTTCTTGCACTGCACTATGTTGTGTGAGTACAGTTTTTGAACATGTCTTCTACGATCCTCAAAGCACTGTTCAGCTCGCAGACGAGAATCAAGCTTCTCTCTACGTTCTTGTTGCATCCAGAGCAGGAGTTTTTCATTCGTGAGTTGACGCGTTTGCTCGGGGAGCAGATCAACTCCATTCGCCGTGAGTTGGAAAACCTCCGCCGTATTGGTCTCGTAAAGTCCCGTCACCGCAATCGTAAGAAGTACTATCACATCGACCCCGAATTCGCCTTCTATAAAGAGCTCAAGAGTATCTTCAGTAAAGACATCCAATCCGAGAGCCCCTTCATCCAGTCGCTCAAGAAGCTTTCTGGCGTGCAGTTGATCCTGCTTGCCGGTTCGTTTGCTCAGACAGAGAGCAAGGTAGACCTGCTGATTGTGGGACCTATTAAGAAGGAAATGCTCGAAGGCCTGCTCCTGCAGGATGCCACCCTGAAGAACGTGAAGTACTCCATTTTCTCCGAGGCAGACTTCCTCTACCGCTTGAGCCTGAAAGATAAGTTCATCTCCGAGATCATCCGCGATCCACGCCATTTGCTTGTCCATAACCAGTTGCAGGACAAAATCGACGAGGCCACGAAATAAGACGTGCCAGAGGAGGGGATGGGGACAGGCGTCTGTCCTGGGTTTTTCGCTAAAATAGCCCTTGAACAGCCCTGCTTCTTCCCGTAGGATCTTCCAGCTTTATGCCATCCGCCATTCTCCACGACCAGGCCAAGAAATACGCCCGCCCATTCCCCGACGTTCAGCCGGGATTCACGGTGCGCGTGCATGAGCGTATCAAGGAAGGAGAAAAGGAGCGCACGCAGATCTTCGAAGGTCTCGTGATTTCGGTGCACCGTGGCCACACGAACACCGATGCCACGTTTACGGTTCGTCGCATTGCTTCCGGTGTAGGTGTCGAAAAGATCTTCCCATTCTGCTCACCACTCGTCGAAAAAGTCGAAGTGAAGAAGGTTGCCAAGGTCCGCCGTGCGAAGCTCAGCTTCCTCCGCGGTCGTTTGGGTAAGGCTGCACGCATGAGCGAGCGCTTTACCACAAGCGATGAGTTCTCTGTTGCTGTTGCCACCCCAGCAGAAGTTGCCGAGGCCGGTGTGACAGAAGAGCAGGTTGCTGCAGTGGAAGCTGCACCAACAGAAGAAGCAAAGGCGTAATAACGAAGGGCAAGACCGCGAGCCATAGGTCAGTTTTTTTGGCTGTGCATTTGTTCCTTGGTTCATCGGTTCCTCTTCGGTACGCTGATACACGATGAAACTGCTTCTTGTCGGAAACTTCGGCGTCGGGAATCTGGGAGACGAGGCGTTGCGTCAGTACTTTTTGACGCAGTTTTCGGATGTGCAGTGGATGGTGGTGTCTGCGACCCCGAGTGGCAGCGCAGAAGTCCCACGGTTGCCACTGGGCTTCCGTTCCTTTCGCCAGCCTTGGAAGAAGACGATCGCTGCGTTCAAAGCAGCGGATGGTGTGGTGTTTGGGGGTGGATCGCTGCTCACCGACACGGAGTCTCTCTTGGCATGCGTGCTCTGGTGGGTGCATGCGCAGGCGGCGCGCTTCTTTGGAAAGCCTCTCTTTTTGGCGTTCCAGGGCGTGGGCCCATTCCGCAGCAAAGTCGGGGAGTGGTTCGCGCGTTCTACCGCGCGCAATGCCAGGTTTGTGTCTGTACGTGATGAGTACTCGCTCAAGCGCGTGCAAGAGTGGGGCGTACGCGATGTGGTACTGACGTTTGATCCTGTCTTGAAAATCATCGAGCCGCACTTGGGCATGATGAATGACAACCGCAGAGTCATTGCGTTGATCCCGCGATCCAATTCCAAGGCAGAATTCTTTGAGCGCATGAAGGAAGTGCTCGATGGCCACAAGCCCGACGAAGTGCGCATTATCTCGCTGCAGCATGATCATCCGCAGGAGTGCAAACTGTGCGAAGCGCTCCCGGAACACTTGGGCATGCCCTGTACGTGCCGTGCCGTGCACACGCTCCAGGAACTCGCCGATGCTCTGGTGGGCGTCTCGTTTGTGCTTACCGAACGCTACCACGGCGGTATTGCGGCCATTGGCTTGGGCATTCCCTTTGGCATGGTGGTGCAGAGCCCCGAGGACAAGCTGAGTGCGCTCAGGATGTACGAAAGCGGAAGTCACAGGCTGGATTCCCTCGCGCTCGTGCAATGGGGCGAGGAGGAGCTGCGGGAGGCACTGCGTATCTTGGATAAAACCCCGCAACGCGTATGAGCATTGCTGTGGGTGCTCCTGCACCGGATTTTTCTTCCCTCGATCAAGATGGAGTCGTGCGTACGCTCAAGGATTTTGCCGGTTCCTGGTTGCTCCTGTATTTCTACCCTATGGACGACACGCCGGGCTGCACCGTGGAGGCGTGTGGGCTACGGGATCACTTTGCGGAGCTGCAGAAGCGCGTGACGGTCGTGGGAGTGAGTGCCGATTCCGTCGAAAGTCATGCGGCCTTCCGCGCAAAGTATCAGCTGCCTTTTACACTCCTCGCCGATACTGATCGCTCCGTGATCCAAGCCTATGGTGCCGATGGGTTGCTGTTTCCCAAGCGCACGTCGTTTTTGGTGGATGGGCAGGGGATGGTGCGCAAGGTGTATGCCTCGGTAGTACCCGAAGAGCACGCAGAGGAAATCCTGCGAGATGTTTCGGAAATGCAGGACTGAGTGATACGATCGTGCACCCATGGATGGTGCACCACTCGCGTACAGGCTTCGACCCTCTCTCCTCAACGATGTCGCAGGGCACGAGGATGTTCTGGGAGAAGGTAAGCCGCTGCGCATGCAGATTGAACGTGATGAATTGCGGTCACTCATTTTTTCGGGCCCGCCCGGAACGGGCAAAACGTCTCTCGCGCATGTGGTTGCCAATGCTACCAGTGCACACTTTGTGCCGCTGAATGCCGTGACGAGTGGTGTGAAGGAATTAAAAGAAGTCTGCGAAGAGGCCGCTCGCATGCGCAAGAACTTGGCCCAGAAGACCGTGCTGTTCATTGATGAGATCCACCGATTCAACACCAATCAACAGGATGTCCTCCTGCCGTACGTGGAAAATGGTGATGTGATTCTCATTGGTGCCACGACGCAGAATCCGTACTTTGATGTAAACGCAGCTCTCATTTCTCGTTCACGCGTGTACTTGCTCAAGCCGCTTTCGGAAGACGCTCTCTATACGATTCTCAAACGCGCTGTCAGCGACGAGCGGGGCTTTGCTGGCAAGGTAAAAGTGAGCGAAGAAGCACTTCGAAAAATTGCGCAGGTGAGCAATGGCGATGCGCGCATTGCACTGAATTCCCTCGAGCTCGCAGCGATGACGGCCGGAGGAACGATTGGTATCAAAGAAGCCGAGGCCATTCTCGCAGAACGCACGAGGCGCTTTGACAAGTCCGGGGAGGACCACTACAACACGGTGTCTGCGTTTATCAAAAGCATGCGTGGCAGCGATCCGGATGCAGCGCTTTTGTGGCTCTATGCAGCCATAGAAGGAGGTGAAGACCCTAGATTCTTGTTTCGCCGTATGACGATTTTTGCGAGTGAAGACGTGGGCAATGCCGATCCTCGCGCATTGCAGATGGTCGTGAGTGCGTGGCAGGCATTTGAGCTTGTGGGGTACCCCGAAGGCGAGTTCTTCCTGGCACATGCATGTGTGTATCTCGCGCAGGCTCCCAAGAGTAACGCCGTCACGCGTGCGATGGGTTCGGCAAAAAGGATCCTCGCAGCTGCTCCCCAGGCAGAGGTGCCCAATCATTTACGCAATGCACCGGTCAAAGGCATGAAAGAACAAGGCTATGGGAAAGGCTACGTGTATCCGCATGATGTCGAAGGTGCTGTTGCCGAAGCGAATTATTTCCCTGTGGGCGTGTCTCCCCAGAGCTTGTACGAACCCAGCGACAGGGGATTTGAAGCAGAGGTTTTGCAGCGTTTGAAGCGTGTGCGCAGCATCCTCAGGACATAGTTGTGTCTCTAGAAAGGAGTAGTAGCATGCGCGTATGCGTTTACTTTTTCATAGCTCTCCGGCTGATCCACAGTACCCAGCAGGCCCCACTCTCTTGCAGACCTTGCCCGACAAAGACTTGAGAGAACTCCACGGTGCCATTACACAGTACGACCAAGAACATCCAGCCGAAGAGGATCCCAGGTTTGAGCGTGTAGCTTTTGTGTCGCGCGATGTTTCTGGTGGCATTCGGTTTACGGTTCAGCGGCTCATGTCGGCCCAATCGGTGAATGGTTAGCAGAGGCGCATATATTGCACATAAACCGAAAACGCTCACGAGTCAGTGAATTGAAAGTTCACAAGGATTTGCAATAATTGTAAATAAATGTTATAATATTAAAAACACACACATGTACTCGCCCATACTCACATTCAAAGGCATCGCAAAGACGCATGATCAGTCGCCCGCATTCCATGCCACGTACATGGTGCTGACGGTATTGATTGCCGCGATGCTCAACTTGGGTGCGTTTCTCGTTTTGATTGTTGCGCACATGGCATTGGACACCGTGAAGTATCGCGAAGTGCATGGCATGCGCTGGAAGCATGTGGCGAGGGGAGTGGTGCGCGAAAGTTTGGTGGACGTTGTGCTGCTGATTTTGGGTCTGACAAGCGTCGTCTATTTGCATCACGAAATGGGATTGGCAGCAGCCAGCGGATTGCTGCGCGCGCAGGCAACGCTGTTGAACGGACTGATTCTTGTCGCGACGAAGTCGAGAATTCTCTTCGATATCCTTTGTGTCGTGAGTGCACTTCCAGCACACATGCAGCAGGTTGCTGTGCATCCAAGAAAGCCTTGGAGTGCATTTGAGTGCTTCTGCTTTGGCGTGTTGGG
>CAZDEA010000013.1:11568-13924 GCA_964504485.1 uncultured Candidatus Peribacteria bacterium
GTTGAGCTCTCGCTCCAGAGCCTTTGCCTGTTCATACCAGACTCTGTTTTCGGCAGTTTCCTTTCCTTCGGAATATCTGTTGGAAAAATCCTGGAAGCGCTCTTCCAGGGTCACTCTCTTATCGTTGGCGACGCGTTTGTCGGCGTAGAAGAGGAGCTTTTGTTCGATGGTGGAATCGGGTTTGGGCGCTACTTGTGCGCCATGTGTTTCGACGATGGTCGCGATGGCATGGTACCCATGTGTACGCAAAAACGCGGCACAGGCCGCTTCGTGGCGAAGTCCTTGGTACTGTTCACGAATCTTTGCCCACGCAGCAAGTTGCTGCGGTGTATCCATGACACCTGCCGGCGCGGCATTCGGCCGGAAATCCAAGAAGCGCAGTAAGTCATGAACGAGAGCCGCAGCGCGCAGAGCCTGGGGTCGTATCAGCACAGAGCGTTCGCGCATCAATTGTTCAGCCAGTTCTCCTGCCATGGATGCAACTCCATCACAATGACGCTCAATGTGATCCGAAAGAAGAAATGCGTTTTTCCATGCGGTGATTTCTTCTGCAGAGGGGAGGGGAATGTCGCCAAACGTGCAGGTGAGTGAGCGGCCGTTGCCGGATTCTTCTAGATGCACATGAATCGCATTGTCGGGAAGCTCATCGAGCTTATCCGCCCATTCTATACACCGAATGCCCGCGTGATGATCACTCTGGCGCAGCAGATCTTGGGCTTGCTTCGCATCGAGTCTGTACAGATCTACATGGAGTACTTCACCGAACATTGCAGACACATATCGTTGTTCCAAAGCGTATGTCGGACTCGTCACACGAGCGTCGACCCCGATGGCTTCGGCGAAGGCGCGAAAGAACGTTGTTTTCCCGCTGCCTACCTCGCCGGTGAGTAGGATCGTCAGGGGTTGGCCATACAGGGTGGCCGCAAGTGACCTCCCAGCCGCTTTTGTGGCTTCTTCTTGAGCTAAACCTATGTGGATGGTCTCTTGATGGGTCATTGACCGAAGTGGTAAAAAATGATACAATACGTATGAAATCAACACACACTCACATGCCTACTCGATTGAAGAAACGCCGTACCGGCTTTAAGACACGTCATCTTACCGTGCGCCGCGGTCCATCCGCAGCACATTATTTGAGTAAGCCTGTGACGTTCTGGATTGCCGTCATGTCGCTTTTCGCCTTTGTGAGTGGAAACATGGTGGGTCAGCATGGATGGTTCTTGTTCTGGAACTCGGTATGGGGCGTGACAGATGATAGCTTGATTGCCTATAGCGGTACGACCTCTCCCATCGCCCTTATTCCTGATCCCGTGAAATGGGCAAAGTATGGTGGTGATCAGCGTTACCACACATTCGCTCAGGCTCCCAAAGATGTATTGATTCCTTTGCCGAGCTACATGCCGGTCGATCAGATTCCCGAGAACGATGTCGTGCGCAATCGCCTGTACTCCGTCGACTTCGCCGGAACCTACGCCACCGGTGGCGGCCAGGGTAGCCATGCCGGTATCGATATCGCTGCTCCACAGGGCACGCCCGTGTCTGCGGTGATGAACGGTATCGTGATAGACGCGCGCAGCGAGAACGGCGGATTTGGAAAGTACGTGCTCATTCGTCACCCCAACGTGCCAGATCCTAAGAATCCGTCGCAGACCACGACGCTCTTTACGCTCTACGCGCACATGGATGCCTATGTCGTAGACAAGGGCACACTGGTGAACAAAGGTCAGGTGATTGGAACGGTAGGCAAGACAGGTGATGCCACGGGATTCCACCTGCATTTCCAGATGAACTACAACAACGCCGAGACTCTCTGGCCCTTTACATGGTCCGAGCTGCGCACGGCAGGATTGTCCTTCTCGCAGGGAATCGATCAAGGATTCAAGCGTGATGTCCTCCTGAGCCACATGGTGAACCCCATGCAGTACGTGCAGGCGCGTTATGCACCTGTGACCCCGGTGATTGCCCAGACAACCAGCAAGAGCTCGTCTTCTCGCATGACCGTTGCTGAGCGCGCTGCTGCACGCCGCAGCCGTGCGACCGTTGCTGATGTGCGCGTGGTGGCTTTAGCCGAAACGACAATCGTTAAACCTGTCGTCCAGAGCCCGCTCATTTCTTCCTCTGCCTCTGCTGTATCGAATACGGCGAGTAGTTCCAGTGCTGCATCTTCGGCAGTTTCCAGCACTGCGAAAGTAGCCACAGCCATTGCCGAGGCGTACATCGATGTCCCGTTTGATTTTGGCCAAGAGCGCACATGGCAGAAGGTGCGCATCACGTTGCGCGATGCAGAAGGAGAAACCATTCGTAATCCTATCTTGGAACGTCCGCTCGCACTGCGCACGGCATTCGGCAAAGCCGA
>CAZDEA010000013.1:14024-20628 GCA_964504485.1 uncultured Candidatus Peribacteria bacterium
AAGGTCACCGAGAGCGTGGTCGTGGCGTCGACGGTGTTCGTTACTTCGTCATAGCTGCTGTACGCATCCATGTACGTCGAGAGGTATGCAGACTGCACTTCGGTGAGCTTCTTATTGAGAAGCTTTTCGAACACTCCCTTGCGCGCAGCAAGCTTCGTCACGAGTTCATCAATGATCGTCATTTCGTAATCCTGAGGATTGTTCATGCGTACGTCCCAGTTAACCGTGCAGTTCTTATCCGAGAGCCAGTCGCTCATCACGGATGAGCCTGCAGGCCTGGCAAAACGCACGAGCAAGTTCATGCTGCCCACGTACGTAGTTTCGGTTTTGGGTACGCCATAATTGGGGTTCACGCTCACGTTTGTGCGGCGCACGCGACCGTCTTTGCCTATCTTCGCGACTGTTTCGCGCCAGATGGCATCCAATTGCGAGCGAACAGACTCACGCGTGGTTCCGTCGGCTTGGCACCAGGCGTTGAGCATGACGATGTCGGGCTTCACTTCCTTCGTGAGCGTCACGTCGACAGTCACGCCACCTTGCTGGTAGGGAGGCATCCAAATGGATGAGCGAGACATGCTTGCATCCATGGTAGGCATGGCCATGCCACCGCCTTTGCCCATATTCACGGGTGAGGCAGCAGGAGCTTCGGAGATCGACAGGTTTTCGAGTACTTCCGTCTTCAATTCTGTGGAAGGAGTCGTTGCGGCAAACGCGGGTGCTGCGGAAAGCGCCACGGTCGCAAGCGTCAGGGAAGAAATCAGCTTTCTCATTGAACGGGGAGGAAAAAAGTAGAGTGTAAAGAGTGCAGACGTTCGTCGTGCGTCATTCTTACAGCGGTGCGAGGGATCCTCAATTGTTTCCCTGTTTTTCTGGTGCCGAGTACCACGAAAGAAGCAGCATCACTCCAAATAGCACTCCCGCGGCAATCACTTTGCCAAAGCTGTTCAAAAAAAGTGCGGTCACTCCAAAGCTGGTTCCGAGCATCGCCGTGAGGGCTATCACCTGTGCTTCGGACCAGCCTTTCGCGAGTAAGCGATGATGAAGATGCTCGTTACGTGCGTTGCCTTTCAAGGGCGAAGAACCCTTGGCAATACGACGGATCACCACAATCACCAAATCCAAAAGCGGGACTCCCAACACCAAAAACGCTGTGGCAACTTTTCCTCCTGCGTAGATGGTCAGCACTCCGAGCATCAGTCCAAAAAACATGGATCCGCTATCACCTAAGATTCCTCGGGTGGGTGGGATCGTGGCGATCGCGCATGCCAGAGCAATGCCGGCCAACGCAAGCGCAAGCATGCCGAGCGACATCTGCCCGACTCTGTCGCTCATAGAAAGAAGTCCGATGGTGAAAAACCCAATGGTCGAGAGCACGCTCACTTGTCCATTGATGCCATCAAACCAGTTGAGTGCGTTGATGGTGAGGAGCAACCACACGAGTGTAAAGAGTCCGCTCAAGAGCGGCAGTGGCCCCAAGGGCGAAGGAATCATCCACTGTTCCAAGAGCAGCTCGTTCCCAAATCCCAGAACATCGAGAGGGTTCGTGAGGGTGGCAATGCGTGTGCCCGTACTAAAGAGAAGAAGCGCGATGAGGATCTGTAACCCCAACCGCAGCAAAGCAGGCATAGGACGTCGATCATCCAAAAAACACACAACAGCAAGTACGCAAATTGCGCTTACCAAAGCCAAAAACTGCATGTTCTGACGCTCCGCGATCCCAAAGAGAAACGGTAAAAATGCCACAGGTGCCACAATACCAATGGGGTAGGGGAGTCGTGCGCGCAGGAGTCCGTAGCGTTCGGGGAAATCCAAGAGATGCCACGCAGGAAACACACGCAGAATGATGACTAAGAAGAGGCCTGCGAGAGTGAACGCTGCGAGAGTGGTTGAGAGGGGAGTCATGCGTTGCTCATAGCTAATAGCTTCTCGTTCATGGCTTCAAGTGGAATTTTCTTTGGAGTGCAGGGTGCCTTGTTTGACAAGAAAGGTTTTTCATCGGAGTTATCAGTTCTGAGTTATGCACTATGAGCTTTCCCCAAGACTCATTGCTCTATTACAATCGGCATGTCCGTCTCACTCTCTTTTGTATGCCTCACTATCGAACACTCGAAGAAGCTCCATCGCTTAAAGGCAAGCGCGTGATTTTGCGCGCAGGATTCGATGTCTCCATCGAAGACGGCAAGGTGATGGACCGTGAGCGCATCGATGCCTTGGTGCCCACCATGCAGCACATTCTTAAAGAAGGAGCATCGCTCGTGATTCTCAGTCATCAGGGCCGCCCCAAGGGGAAGCGCAATATGGAGTACACGCAGGAGCCCGTGCGCGGCGTACTGGAAGAAGTCCTGGGGAAGAGCGTCCAATGGGCTGCATCATGCGTAGGCGAGGACGCCATTGCACAAGCCAAAGCACTCAAGCCCGGCCAGATTCTCTTCTGCGAAAATTTGCGATTTGAGCCCGGAGAAGAAACCAACGATGCCGCCTTTGCGCAGGAACTGATGAAGCTGGGCGACGTGTACGTGAACGATGCCTTTACCAATTGCCACCGCAATCACGCGAGCATGGTGGCACTCGCAGAATTACTCCCATCCTTTGCCGGATTGCAGCTCACCAAAGAACTGCGCCACTTGGGCGAGGTGATTGATGATCCCAAGCGTCCGTTGGCGCTCATTGTCAGCGGAGCAAAAATGGAAACCAAAGTGCCTATCATCGAGCAATTCCTCGATCGTGGGGACGACATTCTGGTGGGTGGTTGCATTGCCAACACCTTTATTGCGGCTCAGGGGCTGGGCGTGGGAACTTCCAAATTCGAACAGGAATTCGCCGAGAAGGCTCAGGAACTCATGCTGGAATCCGCCAAACCCGATCGTGCGAATATTCATGTGCCGTTGGATGTGGTCATCGCCAGTGCGCCAGAGAAAGGAGTCGAGACCGCAACGGTTGCCGCAGAGGAAATTCCTGCCGATAAAAGCATTTTCGATATCGGTCCGCAGACGGTGGATCGCTACGCCCAGATTTTGGCCAAGGCCAAGATGATTGTGTGGAATGGACCCATGGGACTCTTCGAAGTCGAAGAGTTCGCAGGTGGCAGCAAAGAGATGGCGCTTGCCGTTGCAGAAGCCGCGAAAAACGGTGCCACGACCATCATCGGTGGTGGAGACACGATCGACTTCCACACACGCTACGGACTTTCGCTCGATGCCTATAGCTTTGTGAGCACCGGCGGCGGAGCCATGCTGGAATACATTGCCGGCAAGCCACTCCCAGCGCTGAAGCCACTCGAGATTGTGTCGAAAACCACGAAGAAGTGATGCGTCCCAGAAGCGAGTCCTGGAGCCACAATCTTTGCAGGGCTCTCCGCTCGTGAATCGTAGAAATTTGCTAGAATTCCCTCCGTGCCAGAGACACAACCCACTATCACCGTTGTCTACCGTCGCGATGATGAATCGTGGGTCGCTTTTGCGCGTAGAGCGCGCGAGGCCACAGGCGAAATTATCGTGGTGCTCACCGCAGGTGACAGTGCTTTTTTGCAACACGAAGATGAACGTGCGGAGTTCTTGGCCGATCTCGCCAAGATTCGGTACCGCGTACGCGTTGCTACGCGCGACTCGGTGCTCATTCGCGAAGCGGCTGCCGAGGGAATCACCGTGTACGACACCACGCGCGAACTGCGCAAAGCACTCCAAGGACACGCAGATCAGGAACAGGCTCTGCGGCTCTTTTCGCCACAGGTCTGGCGTCAGCAATGGCGCAGTCACTTGCAGCACATCGGGTTACTCTCGTTGCCCAAGTTTCGCATTTGGGTGCTGGGCGGTCTAAGCCTGGTGCTCTTCTTATTCGTGATTCTTCGCTTGCTGCCTTCCGCAGAAATCCGCGTGTGGCCCAAGCAGGAGACCATCGATTACACCAGTAACATCATCCTGGCGCTTTCGGGGTCATCGGTGAAGGCGCCCACCCATGTGCGCACGCTGCCGCTGATTCCGTTTACCGTGCAGTTGCGTTCGTCGCTCCTCTTTAAAGATATCAGTAGGGAATTCATTGGAACGAGTGCGTCTGTCAAAATGACGATTATCAACAAAAGTGACGAAGAATATCGCCTCAAGAAGGGGAGTCGCTTGGTGAACCAGGCAGGCATGGTGTTCAAGATCGATCGCACCATCAGTGTGGCTGCACATGGCACCGGTTCCGTGCTCGCAAAAGCAGGGGATCAGGACTTGTACGGCGAAGACATTGGCGAACGTGGCAACGTTCCTGCCGGTCTTAAGTGGGATTTCTCTGGCTTGCACCCCGAAGAACGCGAAGTGGTGTATGCCGAAAACCGCAGTCCTGCGACAGGTGGACGTTCGGCTTCCCGTCGTGTGCTCCAGAGTAAGGATCTGCAGATTGCCCAGGAGCTTCTTAAGCAACAACTGAGTGTACGCGCTAAAGAACTGGTACAAGAACAACGTGCTCTCTATATGCAGGAGCACCCGGGTAGTTTGATTGAACTGATGGAGAAAGAAGACGTGATCAAGAAATCCTTTACCGGAGTGGTGCTGCCTTTGCACTTGCTCGGCAAGCCCGTGGACTCCGCTCCTGTAGAGGGGACTCTTGTGTACACGGTGTATGGGTACGACACGAATGCCGTGCTGGGCATGTTGCGTACCGATTCAGCAGAACATGTGAGCGATGGCATGCGCGTGCTCACAGAGTCCTTCATTCCCGAACGCATGCGCGTGTACATCATCGACTACGACGATAATTTGGCCTGGATCAAAATCACGGCAGACCTCCTGGGCTTACAAGAATTCGTGCTCGATCCGCTGACCCCTGTGGGAGCACGTTTTGGCAAGAAAGTACGTGAGACGGCTGCAAACCTGCCGGTAGGCGAGGCTGCAAGAGTCATCCGCAACATGCAGGAGGTCGATAAGGTCGAGATTCATCTGTGGCCACCCTGGGGTCGCCGACTTCCAGAAATCCCCTCCCATATTTTGCTCACGACCCAATGATGCGAAAGATTGTTCGTCGGCTTCTTATCCTCAGCGCCATTGTGCTTTCGATGGGTGCGTTGGGGTTCTGTGCAGCGCTGTTTACGGTGATCCATGGTATGAAAGGCTCCGGCATAGATACCGCCGAATGCGGCATTGTGTTTGGTGCAGGAGTGGTCCCATTACGTGATGCGATGGGCAATATGGTCGGTTCTGTGGCAGGTCCGGGCATCCAAAGGCGTACAGAGACCGCTGCGAGGCTCTATACCCAGGGCAAGCTCCAGAAGCTCTTTTTGACGGGTGGCAAAGGGGAGGGGATGCGTCGCAGTGAAGCTGCGGTGATGCGTGATGTTGCGGTGCAGAACGGAGTGGATCCGTTGGACATTGTGCTCGAGGAACAATCCACATCGACGAGAGAAAATCTGCTGAACACCAGACCCTTGACTATGGAGTGTAAGAGTGTGCTGGCAATTAGTGATGCATTCCACCTCGCTCGGATCCATTTTCTCGCTTGGCAGTTGAGTTGGGACTTGCCGACATACCCAGCAGAGGAACAGCCGATTCAACGCTTTGTGCAGTGGAGTATCGTCAGAGAGACTTTGGGCATACTTTTCTATAGTGTCTATTGAATAGTTAACATAAAATGCATTATGTTAAGTCCTGGATAGAGTGGTCTCTCCCTCCCCTATGGCTCCAAAGCGTTCTTCATCAGCGTTACCCGCGGAATCAAAACTCTCTGCTGCCATACGCAGGTATCTCACCTTTCTTCAGGCCGAAGAAAATAAATCCCCACTCACGCTGAAGAACTATCGGCAGTCATTGGATTTGCTCCTGCTCTTGTCCCCCGTCCGGGATCCCAAGCACTTCGACAAGGAAACCGTGCGAGATTTTAAGATGCAGCTGCATGAATTCCGCACTAAACAGGGGAATCCACTGGGAATTCGCAGTCGAAACCATCATTTAACGGTGTTTAGAGCATTCCTGCGATATTTGATTCAGGAAGAGGAATTGGACATCTACCCCCCAGATAGAGTCAAAAGACTCAAAGAAGAGCAGCGACAGGTGAAGGTCCTCTACACCGAGGAGCTCCATAGGCTCTTGGGCGCACCGAACACGCAAACCAAGGAGGGGAAGCGCGATAAGGCGATCCTCGAATTGTTTTTCTCCACAGGTCTGCGTCTTGCAGAGTTGCGGTCTTTGAATCGCAAAGATCTGAATTTCTCCACACGAGAGATCAGCGTGCGCGGGAAGCGCAGTAAACTCCGGGTCGTGTTCCTCTCAGATAACTGCGTGGCAGCCCTCAAGGACTACTTGGAGATCAGGCTCGACCACCTGGATCCCCTATTCATTCGCAGTCACAAACAAGCAACGGATGAAATGCCTCCCGGCGAAAAATTCCGACTCTCACGAATCAGTATCTACAACTTGGTCAAAAAGTATGCACTGCAGGCAGGCATTGCCAGTAGTCCGTCGCCACACACGCTCCGTCATTCCTTTGCGACGGATCTCCTGCGGAACGGGGCGGATCTTCGTTCTGTCCAAGAGCTGTTGGGCCATAAAGACCTGTCTACCACCCAGATCTATACGCACGTGACCAACTTGCAGCTGAAAGAAACCCATAAGAAGTTCCACGGGGGAAA
>CAZDEA010000014.1:0-20344 GCA_964504485.1 uncultured Candidatus Peribacteria bacterium
TCTCTAGTGATCTTTCGTTCGTCCCAAGGAATTTGCCCGTGCTTGGTCATCATCGTGGTATCGCTGCCCTTGGCACACAGCACGACGACATCACCAGGTTTTGCATGTTTGAGGAGAAACTTGATCGCTTCGCCACGGTCGCTGATGCGATGCGCTTCGCATGCGCGCTTGTCTACGCCTGCCCATACGTCATCGATGATCTTCTCGGGATCCTCGGTGTAGGGATCTTCATTGGTCACCACAACGACATCGGCGAGTCTGCTGCAGATGGCACCGACTACCGGGCGTTTTTCTTTCATGCGATCTCCGCAGCTGCCCGTGAGTACCATCAGGCGTTTCCCATCGGGGAGCATTTCGCGGACCGTCGTGAGCGTGCTCTCGTACGCGGCTGGAGTGACGGTGAAGTCCACAAACACGGTGAAGTGCTGTCCTTCATCTATGCGCTCCAGTCTGCCTCCGACTCCGCCAAATGTCTTGAGGCACGCAATCGCCTTTTCTATGCCCACGCCACAGGCGTTCGCACAACCAATCGCGCACTGCGCGTTGGAAAGGTTGTAGGTTCCGGGAACGGACAAAACGAGAGGATAGGTATTCCAATCCCCTTTTCGTAGCGAGGCATGAAGTGTTCCCTGCACGGCAAGTGCACTGCCATGCACATGGCTGATGGTGAGAATCTGCTCATGATTTCGATCTGCTTCGAGCGCTTCATGCGAAGCTTCTTTTGCGTACAGAGTGGTGTGCTGCGTGGAAATCAGGCGAAATGCATGCACGGTGTCGTCATCGGCGTTGAGGACTTTTGTACCGCGACCTTTGAGCATATGGAACAGCTTCGCCTTCGCTTGGAGGTACCCCTGAAGCGTACGGTGATAATCCAGGTGCTCGGGGCTCAAGTTTGTAATGCCTGCAACTCTCGGCCACGTAAATGCGACTCGTCCTTGCACCAAGCCATGGCTGCTACATTCGAGCACAGCATGCGTGCAGCCTTCCTGTACTAACCTACGGAGGAAGCTCTGGATAAGAAACGGAGATGGTGAAGTCTTTTGCGTGGGGTTGGGTTCGATGCGTTCACGAATACGAAAGAACGCAGTGGTGAGTGCGCCCACAGCAATACCGGACTCATGCAAAATATGCGCGGTCATGCCAACGGTCGTCGTCTTTCCATCGGTACCGGTAATCCCAATCACAGTCAGGTGACGTGCGGGGAAGCCATAGCGAAGCGCAGCGGCAAAGCCTTTGAGCATGTGCCACGAAATGCGTACCCAGTGGTCCTGAGGAATCGCCTTCTTCAGAGAGGAAATCATCGACATAGCTGCACTGATTCTAGCACGTAAAAGAACCGACAGCCGCAGCTGTCGGGGAAAGTGATCCGAAGATCACCTTGTGGTTGATCGTGTGGCCGTACCAGAAGTACGGCGGATGTGGTCCTCGGTGCCTTGGATGCCCAGGTAGACGAAGATGCCTAGGAAGAGCGCAAGGAGTGCCAAGAAAAAGATTGGCCAGATGAAGATCTTTGATCCCCATCCAGTCATATCTTTCGGCCTCCATGCGTAGTACAGAAACGTACAGAGTATATACACCGCCGAAACCAGCACGCAGCCTACGCTGAACCAGTACATTTCCGAGTGTGAACTCATGGCACAGACTCCTAAAACATGTGAATGATCAACCAGAGAATATATAACGTATTCGTGATAAAAGTCAATGGTTTGGCGTTTCAACGCAGTAAAAGCCGCTTAAATGAACAAATAATATACTCAAAGAATACATCTACTATAAGGGCTTAACCTATTTCTATATTAGTGTGAATGCATGTGCTTCGCTCCTGCTTCTAACTTCCGCCCTTCAAAATAATACGCTGCAAGCCAGGTAGAAATAGGCACAGCCAAGAGGAGCGTGGCACTTCCCACAATCGTGCGCACAATTTCTTCGGCAAGGAATTCACTATTGAGCGTAACCCAGAATGGCCACGTGTCATTGGTCTTAAAGAGGAGCAGCAAGGGGAGTGAGGCACCAACGTACGCGAGTGCCAGCGTATTGATGAGCGAAGCAATGTGCTCGCGCCCGACTCGTGATCCACTCAGGAACAAATCCGAGAACTTCAAGCGGGGATTGTGGTGCGCGACTTCGGCAATGGACGCTACCTGTGCCGTCGTCACATCATCCAACACACCCAACGTACCAATGAGCATGCCGCCCAGGAGTAAGCCACGGAAGTTCAGGCCTTCGAGCGGACCTGTCTGGAGCAAGAAGGCTTCCTCTGTACCAATGCCAAAGAGCGATGTGAGTGCGACTGCGGCATACGCCATACAAGCTGCGAGTACGAGAGTTGCGAGAGTGGCAAGGAGTGAGACTGTTGTACGACGATTGAAGCCATGCGCGATGTACAACGATGTGCACGCAATCAACACAGAGCAAAAGAGACTCCAAAAGAGCGGATCTCCACCGGCAACAATGCGCGGCACCAGGATGAGCCCGAGCACTCCAATGCTCACTGCCAATCCCCCAATGGACGAGAGCGCAGTCAATCCTCCGCAGAGGAAAGCCAAAATAAGGAAACCCACGACCAGCCACCCAAGCGACGGCAGACGATATTTTTCGCGCATGATGAACGACGTACTGCCATCGACTTTGGTAATGCTCTCCACGGTAATTCTGTCGCCGACTTTGTAGAACATGTCTTCTCTGTTTCCAAGAATCCCATTCTCCACAGTCCATTCTTTCCCTGCATCTGCACCAGAAAGAATTTTGAGCCTGAGGGTCTGCACGGTGCGATCAATACCCGCAAAAGTATCGGGGCGTTCATCTTCGATGGCCATCACTTCGGCGACAGCAAACCGCTCACCGGCCACCGGCAACGGTTCATCCGGATGACCATCGTCGACTCCCCCATGTGCAAACACCGCAACCGGGAAGAGAAGAGAAAACAGAATGACGCGAAACTTCATGTGGTGATGATACCTCACTCCAGACCCAGGAGCAGATACATACATCCCATTCCCAGGAGCATCGCAACAATCTGCAGGAATCCTTTGCGCACACCTGTTTCTTTATGCAACTCGGGAATGAGATCGGCTGCAGCGATGTACAACAGGTTGCCCGCAGCAAACGGCAGCATGTATTCGGCAAGACTCTGTGTCATGGAGCTGAGGAAGAGCGTCAGTACGGCACCAAGAACCGCTGTGAACGCCGAGAGGAGATTGAAGAATAGCGCTTTCCCACGGCTGTAACCGCTGTGCAGCAATACGGCAAAGTCACCGATTTCCTGGGGGATTTCGTGGAACACCACCGCGAGTGTGGTGGAAAAACCAATTGCCGGGCTCGCGATGAAGCTCGCAGCAATCACAATACCGTCAATAAAGTTATGGATCGCTTCTCCTACAAGACTGATGATGCCAACAGGATGATGGGCATGATGATGCGCATGGTGATCATCTTCTTCGAGGATATGACAATGCCTCCAGTGAATGATTTTTTCGATAGCGAACGAGAACACCAAACCTGCGAGCACAATGAGCATGTGCGCAGCGAATCCTTCACCCTCCTCGGCCATTTCGGGCAACATGTGTATGAATACATCACCCAAGATGGCACCGGTCGAAAAGCTGATGAGATAGAACATCACGCGCTTGATGAGCGAGGCGTTCACCACGAAGAACAACACGCCAACGAGCGAGAGAAGACTAACGCCAACAGTGGCGGCAATAGCATAGAACGCGGTCATGACTTGCGGGGGGAACGGGTACAACTGCGGCAGGTGCCGACGATTTCACTGACGTGCTGGGATGGCGTGAACTCCAAACGCTGTGCAATGGCATTCTCTGTACGACACAAACTCGCGCTCACGAATTCTCGCGTGTGGCCGCAACGACTGCAGTGCAAAAATGCATGATGCCCTTCTTTCTCGGGCATGGAGCACAGCGCCACATCTCCATTGCATGCATGACGGTGTACCAATCCCAATGTTTCGAGTTTTTCGAGTATGCGATAAATAGTCACCAGATCGATGGTGCGCTTGCGAGTGTGCAACCAATGAAACACATCTTTAGGCGACACGGGTTTATCCAAAGATAAACAGGCATCCAGCACGCCGCGACGCGGAATGGTATCGCGCAAACCACGGAGTTTGAGGAGGCCGATGAGTTCTTCGGTGCTGGGCATGCGTCAACCATACTTCACCGCTTCTTCAAATGCAAACTATTTGCAATAAAATAAAGGACACGTTTACAGCACCTTATTGTATGCGCTTAGACGAATCTCTCTCGCACCAGCAAAACTCTCAGCGCATTCAGAATCACTACCACATCCACGACCTCCTGGGCCATAGCGCCATACACCGGAGGCACGTACCCAAACGCTGCGAAGATCATCAGGGCAATACTCAACCCAATACCCACGCCAATACTCTGGAGCGCAATGTGCATCACGCGACGCGCGATGACGAGTGCTTCACCCACGCGCTCGATCTTGTCGACCATGATCACGATGTCGCCTGCTTCGGATGATTCCCCTCCTCCATGTGCACCCATCGCAATGCCGACATCCGCAGCCGTGATTGCCGGAGCATCGTTGATGCCATCACCCACCATGATCACCGGCGGAGACTGCTTCTTGAGTCGCTCCACTTCTTCGAGCTTATCTTCCGGGAGCATTTCTGCTTTGACAGATGAAGTGGGAATTCCGATTTCTTTAGCTATGCGCAACGCCGCTTCGCGCTTGTCACCCGTCAGCATGACAACATACATGATGTGCAGATCGCTGATGTGCGTAAAGAGTGCGCGTACGCCCGGACGAATGTGGTCAGAGAATGTGATGGATCCCATGATTTTTCGTTCGTCTGCGAGAAGCACCGTGATGCTATCGTGATCCATGTGATCGGGTGCAGGAGGCACGGCTATGCCTTGCGCATGCAAGAATTCGCGACGCCCAAAGAAATACATCTTGCCGCCGATTTCGCCCATGACGCCTTTAGCGAGGACTTCCTGAAAATTCTTAGGAATGGCGAGCTGGAGATGTTTTGCAGATGCCGCCGTCACTACAGAGCGTGCAAGCACATGCCCAGAAAACTGCTCCAGCGATGCAGCTATCCGCAAGACTTCATCCGAAGATCCTGATACCGCCACGACATCCGCAACCTCAGGTGCACCCAAGGTGAGCGTTCCTGTTTTATCGAACACCAATGTTTTTGCTTCGCCGAGTTTCTCTAGTACGCCACCGTGCTTGGCGATGATACCTCTGCGTGCACAGCGACTGATGCCGGCAGCGAACGCGATGGGAGTAGCGAGAATCAGCGGGCAAGGTGTTGCCACCACCAGCACCGCAAGTGCGCGCACCGGATCGCCGGAGAGAATCCACGCACCTGATGCAATCACGAAGGTGATACCGGTAAACCACACGCTGTAGCGATCGGCCAAGCGTACGAACGGAGCCTTTTTTTCTTCAGCTTCTTGGACGAGTGTCACAATACGCTGATACTTACTCTGTGCACTCGCACGCACCGCACGAATTTCCAAAACGCCGTCTTTCGAGATGCTTCCGGACATCACTTCGGCACCCACGGATTTGGCTACAGGCAGCGCTTCTCCTGTGAGTGCGGATTCATCCACCATCGAGGACCCCTGCACCACGATGCCATCCACCGGAACGCTGTCTCCGCGTCGCACCACCAAAATATCACCAATGTGAATCTGTTCGACCGGAACATCACGAACGGTTTCTCCTTCTTTACGGTGTGCACGTACCGGAGCGCGCTCGAGCAGTTTCGTCAGATCACGGCGCGCGCGGCGGATTGCAAAACTTTCCAGAGCCTCTCCTCCACTGAGCATCAACAGGATGACTGTACCGGCGAGGTATTCTCCAAATGCGAGCGATGATGCAATGGCCACAAGAGCAATCAGATCTACACCAAATTGTCGACGCATGATGGACTGTGCAATTTCTACAAACAGCGGGAGTGATCCCAAAAGAAGCGTGACCAATAAAATGCGATGCGTGAGTTCGGGCATGCTCTGGAAGTACGCAATCCCGGACGACGTGAGTCCAAACACGACAAAGAGAGGAATAGCGGTATCCAAACTCAGCCAAGAAGGAATGCGCGACGTCATCATGATGTGCGCAAAGCGTAGCAAAGTTTGCTTTGCCGAACCATCCGCTATGATTCCAAGCCTCATGGAGACCATCGTCCTCACCATCGATCCTCTCAACCCCTCACCCGAGGCGGTGAATCAAGCTGCGGATCTGATTAAGAAAGGAGAACTGGTCGCCTTCCCTACAGAGACCGTCTACGGACTGGGTGCGAATGCATTGGATGCACAAGCCGTGCAGAAGATTTTCGCAGCCAAAGGTCGTCCGCAGAATAATCCGTTAATTGTGCATGTGTCCGGCAAAGAGCAGGCACAGTCTCTTGTGACAGAATGGACAGACAGCGCAGAGCAGCTCGCAGAAGCGTTCTGGCCCGGGCCACTCACCATCGTCCTCCCGAAGAATGGGCACATTCCCGATGTCACAACCGGCGGCGGTTCCACTGTTGCCCTCCGCTGTCCCGATGATGAGACCGCGCTGATGCTCATAGAAACATCGGGTGTGCCAATTGCGGCACCCAGCGCGAACCGATCTGGAAGTATTTCTCCCGTAGACGGTGCACACGTACAAAAGGACCTCGAAGGTTTGATCCCCCTCATTCTCGATAGCGGTCCCGTGCCAGGGGGAATCGAATCAACGGTGATCGATCTCTCGGGTGCACATCCTCGTCTGCTGCGCCCAGGACTCTTGAGCGTGACAGACATCGAACGCGTGATTGGACCTGTGGAACGTACATCCCTCAGGATGACCAAAGACTTCCCTGCTGCATCGCCCGGACTCCAGAAGCGTCACTATTCACCTAAAACTCCGTTTCTTGAAGCTGATGAAATTGAAATACAAAAACAGACTCAGCCCTTTGGTATGCTCCATTTTAAGAACAAAAAATTTGATCATAAAGACATGACCAGCATCGTGCTCAGTGGCAATCCTCAAGCATACGCGCATGACCTCTACAAAGCTCTGCACGAACTCGATGCGCAAAACCTACACGTGATCTTCTTCGAAATGCCACCGCATGCTGATGAGTGGCTTGGGGTACGAGATCGATTGATGCGTGCAAGTGCACGTGACTAATTACCAGTGCGCTTCTCCCTCGAACGGACATTCTTCCACGCCACGCTTGTGCCAAGCGATGAGCAGTTTCTCCAGTGCAACTCTGCTCATATGGAGAGGATTAGTGATCACATTTTTTGTTCTTCTTTTCCATCTAGCAAAAGCAGTTTCCGAAGAATTTACTCCCGGTACTTCACCATACAGTCTTCCTAAACTTTCCATGCTGGAATTCCAACGAGCGATTTGCTTCATCGCGGCACTCAGGTTCCATGCCGATGGAGAGCGGTTGAGCTGCGTGGACTCCTGCTGTGTTTCGACATGCCAACCGGAAGCATTCGCTAAGAATGTCATGGCAGTGTCCTCAGCGCGGATGCCCCTGTACTCAGCAATCGTCGCCAGGAGCGCCAAGACATCGCTGGTCCGTCCGCCCATGCCACCTCCGCCCATATCGGTACCTTGGTACTGTTCGCGCATCACGTTCCCTGCATGGTGATGTGCGCTTAACGGTAAAGCAAAATCTGGATGCTCCTTGCCTGTTTCATCCGGAGAAAAAGGAACCACGCGCATGCGCATGGCAATGAGCGATTGGTCCGGTGCTCCTTCAATCATATCCAACCAGGGAGCAAAGCCGTTGCTCTGGAGATCGGGCTCTACGGATGACGGTGTGCTTTTGACAAAACGCGACCCGTCATCCAGAAGAAGTAAAAATTCGGGAAGTCCGTATCCTCTGCGCACCAAAATATCCGTCATGTCTCTCAATAAATGGAGCTTGCCCTTGTACGGCGCTTTGGGTGACTGCGAAACAGTGAGGATCGAAGGATCGCGACTTTCCATAAGCCAACGCTCAAGTACGCTTTGTACTTCGGGAGAGTCTTCATGGAGCACCGCACGATTGTTATGACGTAACTTTTCTCTCAGATGCAATCCATCAACATCCGCGCAATCGGCAAATGTTTCCCAGGGCAATTCCATACCCTTATCCAAACCAATCATGATGTGCGGTATCACGGAGGATTCGTGGCACTGCTCAATGAGTCGCCTAATGGTGGGATCGAGCAGAGGCAGAGAACCCGGTGCAGCGCTGAGCATAGCCAATATATGCCCTCGTCCTTTGCGAATCTGTCGCTGCAGACGCTCAGAGACTTTCTGCACGTTGGCCTGGTCATGTGCCAAACGTTCCTGGGGAGAAAGTTCGCGCGTATGCGTAGGAGAAAGCCGCTCGGTATCCGCGATGTGCAACATGGCGGCGCATGCTAATACTCTTTATGGGGAGCGCACAATCAAAAGGGCACGGTCCCCGGAACCGTACCCTTCCCTAAGGCAAAAAGTGAGATATGGCGTTACAGACTGATGTTGAATGCCGCATCGATCATGGCAGCAACTCTCAGCTTGAACGCATCTCTGCGATTGTTGAGACACTGCTTCACGGTGTTTCCATCTCCACCTACAAGCTTACAAAAGCGGAGGGACACCTGTGCGACAGCATGGATACTGCGCTTGATCATGTTTTCGTACATGGACTGCTGACGCTCAAGTTTGAGCTTCATCTGTGCGACAGCGGCGCCTGTACCCGACATGCCGCTTCCGGATTTCTTATACCAACCCAAATGCAAACCCATATCGGCCTTTATCTTGTCTCTACCGTGCGACGAGTTCTCAGCGACAACGGAGGAAGAGGCGGCAATGGACGCGGAAGTACGGGCAGTGCCTTGCGTCTTGCTACCTGCGTAGAGCGAAGCCTTTGAGCGCGCAAAAAGAGAATTGCCGGTGCGAGATTCATCAGAAGAGTCAACATAGGAAGAGGTGGAAAGGCCAAGTCCTACGCCCATGGCAGAGACAGGAGCGGCCTGAAGGACACATGTTCCCGCGAGGACCAGTGCCGAAAGACGATGGAATGAGGTCATACGAAAAGAGGGAAAGAAACAGAAGTGATCACTACAACAAGAAGACGCCTTTTTGTAGGAAGTCTTACAAAATGAATGCGGAATTAGCGCACGTCTGTGGATGATGCTGCAGCACTTGAACTGTCGCTCGAAGAGGAGTTTTGCTTCATTTTTTGTATGCGCTGCAGTGCTCTGGGCGACAGCGAAGAAGAGGCGCTGCTGGTCTCCTGCCCCGGCACATCGATGAGTGATCCTGGCAGTTTTCCGGAGTCGGAAGAAGATTGCGAAGAACGAACCGAGCCGGTCGCAGTCGAAGGTGGCCTGATGACCGCCTTCACAGACGAGGAAGAGGACCGACTGGCTTTTTCTATGCGACGCTGCTCGTCGAGCAGTGCGCGAATGATCTCGTGCGCAGTGGGATCATTGCGTGAGCGCGACGTGACGTGATTGGCGCGCGCATCGAACTCGCGTACGGCCATGCGTCTTAGTTCTTCGTTGGCTTCGCCGGGAAGCATGGTATCGATGGCATTGAGGAATTCTGACGTCTGTTCGCGTAACGCCTTGGCTGCAGGGTCAACTTGCTTGCGAGCATTGGGCGTTGTGGCAATGGCTTCATACTCATCTAAGCGACGTTCGAGCAAAACCATGGACCATTCGGCCTCCTGTTGCTTGTTAAAATGCTGGAAGCGCCCCAAGAGCGGCTCGGTGAGCGAGATCTTTATTGGATACAGAGGGTCGCCCGGCAGAGCATTTTCGGCAGCGGCGGCAAGCGCACCTGTGCCTATGACAAAGATAAACGCAGCAGTAACCGGCACGCGGATAATGGAACTATTGATCACGTCGACGAACTTGTCCCAGAGTGTCTCGCGGAGAATGGGCTTATCGGTTAGCGCACTCGCCAGACGATCAAATCCTTCGGCGCGTTCCTTGCGTGTGAGCATGAGTCCTTCGGCCTCCGAAGTCAGGCGCATGCCTGCTTGGAACATGGCGCGACCCTCACTCTTCTCTGTAGAAGTGAGTGAGAGTTCTTTCGCGCGAGCCCAGAAGTGATCGAGAGGATTACGCATGAGATGTGTGTCCAAGAAGGGTGGAAAGGTGTTTCAATCCGCGGTGAATGCGCACAGAAGCCACGTTGGGGGAAATATCGAGCATGTCTGCAATGTCTTTTGGCTCCAAGCCATCCACGTATCGCATCACCAGCGCTGTGCGATAGGGCTCTTCGAGTTTCTGCAAGGTTTCGAGAATTTCAGATCCTGCGACCACGCGCTCCACATCTCTGTCTGCATTTTGATCAGCGGGATCGAATCCTGTTTCCTCTGCCATGTCTTCGAGCGAGAGCTCGCCACGATCACGGCGATAGGTATCGATAATCAAGTTGTTGGCGACCTTATAAAGGAACGCTCGCATGTTCTCGACCTTCGTACCCCTGCGCACAGACTCCCAGGCCTTTAAGAAGGTCTCTTGCATCAGCTCTCTTCCGCGCTCGCGGTCACTGATGCGCATGGCACAGTGCCGGAAGATTGCATCGGCGTAGTCGTCGTATGCTTTGAGGAATTGCTCTTCCATGGGGTGAGGAATCATGCGCGAAGACGGGGGAAGCACCTCACTCTTACACGGATTATCAGAATTTGCCAAAAATCAACCACGGTGTCGCACTATCCCATGGGTGGAGCGTGCTGCAACACCGTTCGGTTGGCTGCAGGACCTCGTTTCGTTAAGGTTGATCCAATGAAGGTACGAATAAACCAAGGGGTCTTTATGAAGTGGGTGTTGGCCTCCCCCTTCCTTGCCGGTGTCCTACTATTTGGAGCACCCCATGTGCTCGCTGTTATCACGAACGGCTCAAATGCCGTGAACATGTTTGGCCAGCACGACGACAGCTTGAGCGCACCTGCGGCCCAGTACAACAAAGCGCAAACTGGATATTCCCGCGGGAATGACGGACCGAACAAACTGGGTTTGTATTATCCGCATGGGGTTTATGTCCATGAAGATGAACATAAGCTCTTTGTTTCGGATTCGGATAACCATCGCATTTTGGTGTACGACTTGGACGCAGGAAATGAAATTTTGAACCGCATACCGGATTACGTCATCGGTCAGTCGAACTTAGCAACGGGCCAGAACAACTTGGCAAGCAATCGGCTCGAACGACCGTACGCCATCACAGGAAATGCGAACAACTTGTTCGTCGCTGACGAGCTGAACAACCGCGTGTTGGTCTTTGACGTGCTCAATATTTCCAACGGCATGAGCGCGCAGTACGTGCTTGGCCAACCGGACATGACGACCGATTCAACAGGAACAACGGATTCTAAAATGAATGACCCTACAGGATTGGCAATTGATGCCAGCGGCAACCGTCTATTCGTCGCCGACACCGGGAACAACCGTGTCTTGGTGTACGACATCACCACACTCAGCGACGGCATGGCGGCGGCATTCGTGTTGGGCCAGGCGAACTTCACAAGTAATGGCACGGGCCTCACTGATGCAACCATGGATTCTCCCTACGGACTTGCCTATGACCCAACCAATACACGTTTGTACGTAGCTGATGCAGATAACAATCGCGTGCTGGTATTCAACGTCGACAGCGGCACGATGGCCAATGGTGCATCGGCAATCAATGTGTTGGGGCAAGCGAACTTCACTTCCAATACCGGAGCAACGTCGCAAGGAGGACTCTTCTACCCGCGCGGGTTGGCGTTTGATGATACCGGCGATCGTCTTTTTGTTGCCAGCGGAAGCCACCGTGTAACGGTGTATGCCGTCGACGCTATTACAGATGGCGAAAATGCCACCGCAGTCTTGGGTCAGTCAAACTTCACCAATAGTAACCAAGTCACCACGCAATCAGGGTTCCGTGGAACGTCGCAAATTGCGTTCGATTCGACCAATAACTACCTCTACGTCGTCGATCAGTTTAACCATCGCGTGCTGCAGTTTGATGTGACAGCGATCGGTAACGGAGAAAACGCCACGGATGTGATTGGTCAGTACGATGGGTCACTCTCGGCTCCCGCAGCGGACTACACCAAAGGTTACCCCGATAACGGTCCAAGCAAACTGGGCTTCTGGGGCCCTCAAGTGGGAGCTGCTATTGATACGGTGAACAATAGATTATTCGTCTCTGACAGCTTCAATAACCGCGTGTTGGTGTTCAACCTCAATGCGAGTAATCAATTGATCGAACGGATCCCCGATAACGTGCTCGGTCAGTCCACGTTCACATCTTCGGGTGTTTCGGTGACCTCGGCCGGAATGAACAAGCCACGCGGCATGGTATTGGACCAAGCAAACAGTCGTCTGTTTGTGGCAGACAGCTTGAATAACCGCGTGCTGGTATTTAACGTCGCAAGCATTTCGGATGGAGAAGCAGCGGTAAGCGTATTGGGTCAAACGACCTTCACAGCGAGTGGAGCTGCTACCACACAAGCAGGCATGTCTCGCCCCATCGGCATCACCTACCGCGCCTCGGACCAGACACTCTTTGTGGGCGACCGCTTGAACCATCGCATCCTCACGTACGACGTGAACTCCATCACCAACGGCGAGAACGCCCAGAACGTGATCGGCCAAACGGATTTCGTTACCGCGACAACGGGTATTACGCAGGCAAAATTCGATATCCCCTACGGTCTCGCGCACGACACCACGCGAAACGTTCTGTACGTGTCGGACTTCAATAATAACCGCATCCTCGCATTCGATGTCGCGGCAATCTCCGATGGTGAAAACGCCATCAACGTGCTGGGTCAGTCGGATTACACCTCTGCCACCGCACGCACGACCGCTGCAGGCATGCGTACGCCTGCAGGTTTGAGTATAGACACGCTCAACCAGCGCTTGTTCTTAGGTGACTCCAGCAACAACCGCGTGCTGGTCTTTGATGTCCGCAACGTCACCGATAACGAAAGTGCCGCGCATGTGTTGGGCCAGGCGAACTTCACGAGTTCCGGTGCATCCGTATCGCAGACTGCCATCTACCAACCGTTCGGTGTCTACTACGATCCCGTGAACAAATACTTGTACGCCATCGAGAACTCTAACCACCGCGTGACCGTGTTCGATGCCAGTACGAGTCACCTTATTCAGGGAACCGTGTACAGCGATGAAGGTATTACGAACATCGGTGCCAACAAGACGGTGGCATTTAGCCTAAATGGCAGCAGTGCAATTGATACCGCCATTACCAATGCCTCCGGACAATTTACGCTCAGTGGAGCCACAATGACGGGTACCAGCTTGGTGACCATTTACTTGGATGCAAACAGCGAAAAAGCTGCCACTGTTGTCCGCGCCAGCGGGTTCAACATGTCGGGAGTAGATCTGTTCCAGAATCAGCTGATCTTGCGCACACTCACCGGCGCGAGCGTGGGCTTTACCAATGCACTGCTCGCCACAGCAGGAAACAACGCCGACACCGACCTCACGAGTGTCTATACCGTCAATTCCAGCGTGCTGAATGTGAAGTCAGGCAGAGTGCTGCGCATTCAGGCTCCGTTTACACCGGGCGCGGGCGTGCGCGCAGGCAGCGGCATTATTATCTTGAATACCTTTACACCCGAAGCGAACACCATTGCTCTCTCGGGTGCATGGATGAAGCGCACAGCAGGAACATTTACAGCGGGTACCAGCACTGTTGTGCTCAACGGCACGAACCAATCACTCTCCGGTGCAACGACCTTCCGTAACCTCACGAAGACCGTGACAACTTCTCGTACACTCACCTTCCCTGCAGGTGTCACTCAAACCATCGTCGGCACACTGACATTACAAGGTGCTGCCAGCAACTTGCTGCTCTTGCGTTCCTCCAGCAGTGGATCTGTGTGGTCCATTGATCCGCAAGGCACGCGCACGGTGAACTACTTGAACGTACGCGATAGCACGAACATCAACGCCACAGATGTCGACTGTAGTACCGATTGTTCCGACGCAGGCAACAACACGGCATGGGACTTCCCCGTGGGAGGATCTTCTTCTTCATCTTCCTCGTCTTCATCAGGCGGCGGCACGAGTGGTGGCGATAGTGGAAGTTCCGGTGGAGGTGGCTCGGCAACCGGAGGTGGTCGTGGTCGCGGCGGTACGCCACCTACGGATATTATCCTGCGCAGAGTGCTCACGGCTTGCACGGCGAGCACGGCGACCCTGTTCCCGGTAACAGAGTCACCTTCGGGCACCATCGAAATGATTGTTCATGGCACGCTGTTGCGGTTCTCGGATGTCCCTGCGAAAGAATGGTTCGCGTCGTTCGTGTCGTTCGTGGTGACGCACAACATGGCTAGTGGGTATTCCGATGAACGCGGGAACTTGCTGGGCCTCTTCCGCCCTGCGCGCCCTGTGACGTACGTGGAATTTGCCAAGATGCTTCTGCGCGCCAAGGGAGAAACTCCATCGAGGAGTGAGCCCAAAAACCGCATTGCCAAGCTCAGCTGGGGCAAAGGCGAGATTGCACGTGCAGAAGAACTGGAGTGGAGCGTGTACACGCCAAGCCTAGACGTAAACGCACCTATGAAGCGCGGCGAAGTACTCCAGACCATCATGGAAGCCTTTGATATTCCTCTGACAGATGCGGTTGCGTCCTACGGTGATTTGCTCCCCACACACCCCTACGCCAAAGCCATCGCCACGGCCATAGAGAAGTGTATCGTCTCTGGAGACACGAGTTCGGATGGCACACTCATGACCCGCGTACGCCCCGATGGAGAACTGAATCGCGCAGAGCTGTCGAAGATCCTCCAGAAGCTCTGGGAACTAGGCTACGTGAAGACCGAGTAGCATTACCCACCAAAGACCTGACCCAAGAGTCCCGCGCCCTGGGAACGTTCGGGTGCGCGCAGGAACGGATTGAGAGTTTCGGCGAACGTGCGCAAGTTACGTGTTTGCATATAGATGCTGCCGGGTCCGGTGAAGTTACACACAAGACCTTCTCCCGTTGCCACCATGGCAAACACTCCGGAGCCTGCACGTGTAATGTCGTACTTCATGGTGGAAGGAAACGCCACAATGTGACCGTTATCCACGATGAACTGTTCGCCGTCCTTGAGATCTTTTTTGATGATGCCGCCAAAGCTGCTCACAAACAGATTCCCGCTGCCACTCGCCTTGACCATGAAGATGCCTTCACCACTCAGGAATCCCTTCCATCCCGTGAACTTCGCATCGGTTTTGATCGACGGATCCGAAGCCAAGAAGGAGCCTCCTTGCACAATGTATTCCTCATTATCGAGAACGATATCCTGCACGTCTCCCACGGCGCGCGGTGCGAGATACACCTCTGTCTGATCAGCGGAAGCCGTAATGGTCGTGACAAAGAAGCTCTCGCTCGTGAGTACTGTACGTTTGAGTGCTTGCAGCAAACCACCTTGCATACTCGCATCGATAGAAGCTGTGGCATCCATAGCCAGCATGGACCCGCTTTCGGTACGGATGGATTCCGCAGCAGACATGACACACTTGAGAGCGGAATAGGACGGACGGTGGAGAATCTCGTATTTCATATAAGAGTGGAAGGAATCGGCACTATACCATTTCCCGGTCACCCAGGCGTACACTATCGGCATGGAATCCTCTGCGCTTAAAACCCTACGTAATCGCACGAAAGGTATTGTTCCCTTTCGTAACGCTTCTCGCACCATTACCAAGGATTTGGTACGCAAAACCAAGCGCCGCCTGGCAAAGGATAAGGTGAACACCAAAAAACTGACCCTCGTGTTCATTCTGCGTTCGGCCTTGGCATTCTTCGATGCTGCGGTGCAGGAGTTCCCCAGCGCAACGGTAGGCATCATGGGGCTGAAGCGTGATGAGCGTACGGCCAAAGCACACTGGTACTACGAGAACATGCCGCCGGTTGCCAAGGGACAGACAATCGTGATTTTTGATCCGATGCTCGCAACAGGAGGCTCTGCGGAGGAAACACTCAAGAATCTGCAGGCGCGCGGGCTCGACATGCGCAAGATCTATTTTACGTGCGTCATTGCCGCGCCAGAGGGCATCCAAAAAATTGCGCAGTACATGCCACGCGAGAACATTATTGCCGGAGTTGTGGACAAAGGATTGGATGCGAAAAAATACATAGTGCCGGGCCTTGGAGATTATGGAGACCGATATTTTGGAACAATGTAAAAAACAAGGTGATCTGATGTGCCGTGCTGTAGAGAACTTGTATGCTTCGAGGTGATGCACTTCCCCGCTCAACGTGCGACCGCTCTGTTGTTGCTGTGTGCGATACTCACGATGAGTGCGCCCGTACACGCGGCCAACCCGCCTTTTCCCGACATGGAACGATCGTGGTACCGGTACCAAGATGCTGTACAGGAGCTGGTACTGCGCAGAGTGATTACCGGGAACCCGGATGGCACATTTAAGCCTACACAAGCCATAAATCGGGCAGAGTTCCTTAAGTTGTTGTTCGCCGCAAAATCCGATATTGAACCGTCGGGATCGCAGTGCTTTTGGGATATTCCCGAGGGGGCGTGGTACGCACCGTACGTATGTGCCGCCAAGCGTCGCGGCATTGTGAAGGGCTATCCCGCAGGCAACTTCAAACCCGAACAGATCGTGAACATGGCCGAAGCCATCAAGATGATTGTGCAAGCGTACGGCAAAGAAGTGGACGAGCCACAAGGAGAACTGTGGTACGAACCGTATGCAGACGCATTGGATAAAGATAACGTGTTTCCCAGCCACTCGTACTTGCCACACGATCCTCTCACGCGGGAACGCGCTGCGGATTTGATCTGGAGAGAAGTGCAGCACGATAGTGAAGGCATTGTCCCCAATCTTTCGCCCGGTTGCGGCAAATCTCCGCCGCAACAATCCGGAACCATCACCGTGAATGGTGTGGAACGCACGTACTTGCTCACCACGCCCAAAAACTACGTCTCACATGATCCATCACCATTGATCATTGCCTTCCATGGTCGCACGAATAGTAACGAGCAAGTGCGCAGTTACTTTGGCTTGGATAAACGCGCTACGGAGTTCTTCATCGTGTACCCCGCGGGAATCAGTAATGGTAAAGGAGCGTATTCGTGGGCAGACCCGGGCGACACGCTCGGCAAGACACGCGACATTGCGCTGTTCGATGCAATTGTGGAAAAAATGGCAAACGCGTACTGCATCGATATGGATAGGATTTTTGTGGTGGGACATTCCCTAGGCGCATGGATGTCGAACACCGTGGCATGCATACGCGGTGGCATTGTGCGCGGTTCAGCTACCCTCGGCGGTTCATCGGTGCCTGCAGACTGTGCGGGACCGAGTGCGGCGATGATTATCAATAATCCCAAAGATGCGTTGTCTTCTCATAGTGCGGCAACTGCTATGCGTGACCTGCGCATACGCGAGAACGGTTGCAGTGCAGTAGCGGACGATGTGGAACCACGGAGTCTCTTGTGTACGCAGTACCGCAACTGCATGGGCGGGAACGCCGTGCTCTTCTGCCCGCATGCCATAGATACAGACAATCGCGGCGTGTACTACCCGCATAACTGGCCACGGGAAGCCGGGGATGCCATTGTGGGATTCCTACGAACATTGCAGTAAACTGACTGCATGGAACCCACGATTCTTCTGGCGGATCCCGGCATGGTGCTGGTGTTTGTCGTGGTGATTCTTCTGGAAGTACTTTCGTTGGTATGGATGGGCCTTACGGCATACGAGTACAACCGCACGTTACGTGGACATGCGGATTTTTTCGTGGCTGTGGGCGAAGATGATAGACACAAGCTCCTGGAGCATTCTTCCCGCGTGCTTCTGTGGATCTACATCATCACCACCATCCTCGCGACCCTCGTCACCGGATACGTGTTCATTTTCCAACCACACCTGCTCTGAGTATGGCAGCAGCTTCTTCTCCCAACGGCGAAAAGATGATCCGCATTGTGAACGAGCACTGGATCAAGTACATCTTCCCGTGCTTTGTGTACCTGACGCTGCTGAGCATGAGCATCCTGCTGTTCTTCTTGGCAGGCTACACGGCGCACCACTCGCTGTGGATTTCGGAGGCATCGTTCTTTGCAGCGCTGTTATTGTTCCTAGGCACACATCACTGGTTCTTTATCCTCCTGCTTAGCGAAAGTGCGTCGCATGTTGTCGTGACCAGTCGCAGAGTAGTGTGGATACGCGAGCGATTGTTCTCGCACGAACAAATGATTGAGTATGCGTACGAGAAAATGAAAACTGTCGAAGCGCACAAACGCGGCTTCTTGCAGACACTCCTGCGCTATGGATCCTTGCACTTCGAAAGCGGACCGGACATTTACCCCGTCCCGCACACCAACAACGTCGCCAAAGACATTCAGCAGGCAATGGGCATGAACTAGGGCTGTTTGATGCCATCCTTCACACGTTCGATCTGCGTGACCAATTTTGCTAGACGTTCTTCCATGCGCTCGAGCAGCACTTTGTTATCGGGCCCGTGTGAGGCATCGGTGTCTTTTTCGATCTCGTCCACGTCTTTCTGGATCTCGTCGATGTCCTTTTCGATTTCGTCGACACCTTTCTCGATTTCTTCCACGTCCTCTTGGATTTCTTCCACGTCCTCTTGAATCTCATCCACGTCTTCTTGGATTTCTTCGATATCTTCTTCGACATCCTGGAGACTCTGCGTATTTCTGTTCACCGCCATCTGGATGAAGATTGCCATATAGATAGCCTCGAGCGATACCACCGTGGTGAGGATCAGCAGCACCTTATCTAGGTCAACACCAAAGAATATCAAGCTAAAGCTGCCCAGGAAGAACAATGTGTGTACCAAGAGCGACTGCACAGAGCCCAGCCAGTCCATGGCACTATGTGCAACGTCTGTCAGCTTGCTGAATTTGTACGTACGGTGCTTGAGCTTGTTCATCATAAAACGCCAAGGATTGCGGGTGTTGTACTCTTCTGAGAAACAGAGTCAACCTGCTTTTGGCTAGTACAAGAGCTGGAGAACAATGCCGCTTCACGAACCATGTAAGAAGTGCACACGGTATTCGTCAAAGTCGGTACACTATGGACCTTTCTCTCTTCTTGCGTAGGTGGACCATGAAAAATATGCTCGCTGCACTGGCCTTTGTGCTCACATGCGCTCTCGCGGGTAACGCCATCGTGGTGTTTGCACAGGATGGAGAACGCATCACTGAGCATTTGAGCAACTTGAGCGGCAGCTTGATGAAGTTGATCGCGGTGGAGCCGATACCAACAGGTACCGGAAGCATGATGGCGCAGGAAAGTCTCGACCCCGATGTCGCTTCGCATGCAAAGTCCATTCGCATTTTTTTGGGACAGCAACGTGCTTACTTATTGGAATACGGGAAGGTGGTAAAAACCTATCGCATCAGTTCGGGTGCGTGGGAAACGCCAACACCTCGTGGGAATTTTCGGATTCATAAAAAGCAAACACTCCGCGTCACAAGCAAAGGAGTCCCCTATCGCATGCCGAACTACATGGCGTTCACACCTAACGAAGCATTTGGATTACACGCGCTCCCCTACTTGGGCAGAGCCGCAGAGTCTTCTGCCTACTGGCGCGAGGCCCGCACGCACATCGGGATTCCTGTATCGCACGGTTGCATTCGGTTTTTGCCCGAGGAAGCTGCAGAAATTTACGAGTGGGTCGATGTAGGGACAAAGGTGTTTATTCGTAGTTAATCCCTATACGATAAAACAGCGACGATTGCGCAATCGTCGCTGATAGAAAACAAATTAACTGATCAATTTATTTGTACGATTATAACGTGTAAAACAGGATGGCAGCCATAGCCCAGATAGATACGAGCTCGTATGCCGAATCCAACACGGTGAGCTTGAAGGGCTTACCGGACCATGCGTAGATATTCGCAATCGTGAGCGCCATGAATGGCAACCACAAGACCGTCGCGATGATCAGCGCATTTGCAATGTTCGGCATGCTCACAATCTGGAACGTGCGACCAAGCACAGCAGCCTGGATGATGACCTTCACAAAATTCGCGCTCAAACCTGGGAGCATCATGGAGAACTTGATGTCTTCCTTCTTAGGCATGGGCATCTTGTTGCACTCCATCCACATTTTGCCGAACAGTGGGCCGTGCCACATGAATCCAATGAAGTACGACGCAACAAGCGCCATGATGATGCCAAACGGATGCGTGGCCGCATATTGGCCAATGGCGATGAGGTGAGACATAAGAAAATGGGGAAGGTATTTGGCACTATACAGCAAAATGGCGCCTTGAGCTTTGCGAAGGCAGCTGTACACTACCCCAGCGCTTTTTGCGTAAGTTTATTGGGGAGTCGCCAAGCGGTAAGGCACTTGCCTCTGGAGCAAGCATACGGGGGTTCGAATCCCTCCTCCCCAGCCA
>CAZDEA010000015.1:0-3856 GCA_964504485.1 uncultured Candidatus Peribacteria bacterium
ATGATGCGCTATCCTGTGTGCATGAAAGTCGCCCTGGTTCATGAGCTGCTCACCATGAAAGGCGGTGCCGAAAAGGTGCTGAAGATTTTGGCAGAGATGTTTCCAGAAGCACCCATTTACACGCTCTTGTACGACGAACAGAAACTGGGTGATTGGTTTCCGCGTACACGCGTTCGCACCTCGAACGTACAACCAAAGCTGATGTTTGGGCGTTGGAGACTAAACCATCACTTGTATCTCCGACGATTCCCCCAGGCCATCGAGGGTTTCGATTTTTCGGGATTTGATCTGGTGATCAGTAGTTCGTCGGCGTTCGCGCACGGTATCATTACCAATGGTCATCCGAAGCACCTGAGTTACATTCACTCCCCTGCTCGTTACTTGTGGGACCGCACGCACGATGTCTTGGATCGCGCAGCGCGCGGACCACTGGGCTGGTTCAAGCGCAGGCACCTGGAACACACCTTCCATGGACTGAGAATTTGGGACAGCGAAGCAGCCGAACGCGCGGATGTATTGCTTGCGGCGTCCAAAGAAGTGCAACGCAGGATTGAGCTGTATTGGCGCAGAGAAAGCCAGGTGGTGTATCCGCCTATTGACCCTGTATGGCTGGAACATGCGCCAAAACGCAGTACCGACCAGACGTACTTCTTCGTCGCATCGACGCTCGTCCCCTATAAAAGAATCGAGCTCGCGATCGAAGCAGCAAATCAACTCCAAGTTCCATTGAAGATCGCGGGTGAGGGACCAGATAAGGCACGACTTCAAAAACTCGCAGGACCAACGGTCGAGCTCCTTGGGTTCCAGAGTCAGGAGCAATTGATGAGCCTTTATGCCGGAGCCAAGGCGACACTGTTTGTAGGTGACGAGGACTTTGGTTTAGTCCCGCTGGAGTCTATGGCGTGCGGCACTCCGGTCATCGGGATGCGCAAAGGTGGAGCGCTCGAGACGATCATCGAAGGAACAACGGGAACATTCTTCGATTCCCCCACTGCAGAGTCTCTGTCGAAAGTGATGAGCAGCTTTGATGCCAAAAAGTTTGATGCCGATGCCTGCCGTGCACAGGCGCAAAACTTTTCCCGTAGGGAGTTCGAATCCTCGCTGAGGGAGGCCATCAAACGCATGCTGTAAAACGTGCATTGGAAGGAGAATTCTGGTAGAATAGGGAGATGTCTCTTCACGATACCGAACACATGGGCGAGGGCAAAAACGCCTATTTGCTCGACCTCCAGTCGGCCGTAAAACCATTGATGGACTCAGCGAGCCAGATACAAACAGAGCTTGCCGCAGCAGCAGCCAAAGAAGGTGCTGAAGAGAAGTTCAAACTTGCCGCTGGCATTTGCGGTGCCATCGGCGCACTCAATCACGAGGAGTACGCACACCTCTTGGTAACGGTTCTCCATGAGCTCCAAGAAAAGAAAGACACCTTGGCCCCGGCACCACTCACACAGAAGACACCTGATTCCACAAAACAAATTTTGGCCCTGCTCGAGCAACTCGAAACAACGGTGTATCACAAGAAAGTAGACGCCGTGCATCGCCACCTGCTGAACGAGCTCCTGCTTGCCGCTCGCTCGCTCTATCCTTTTGGCATTAACGCCATCAACCCAGAGAACAATCCCAAGGCAAAAGATGGTCTGCGTGACGATGTACCTGTGGTCATTATGGCGGGGGGGACGCCTATCACGGTGCAACGGGTAAACGAACGTGGGCAGGAAATGGAAATCGAGTTCCCTGTACGAAAAGAAGACAAGCCGCTGACATTCGCAAGAGTGCCACTACCCGAGAACTCCTCACGCATTATCGGCAGGTCACCGCGTGCGCCCATTTTTGGCAGGACGTGCACCGTAGATGTTCCGGACCTGTGCGATGTCGAAAACATGAGCGGGATTTCTCGCGCGGGAATCCAAGTAGTGCGAAAAAACGGGCACATTTACATCTTCGATAGAGGCTGCACGAACGCCATCAGAATTGTGCGCGATGGTATGGCGTTTGACTATGCACCTGGCGTGCAACAGGACGACGCGGGGCAAAGCGTTGTGGGGAAAACAAAAATCGTCCAACTCGATGAAGCGCAATACGCTCTCTTGGGTCAGTACGCTGTGGACAAAGCAAAGGAAGAAAAACTCCACGCTGTACAAAAAGGATTGGGCGCACGTCTGAAGGCGCTCTTCTCTTGGAAGAAACAATGAAGTAATTAAAACATTCCCTGCTGCATCATGCCTGCGGGAGTTTCGCGGCCCATTTTCTCGTACGTCTTCTTGGTTGCCGCACGGCCCTTGGGTGTGCGCTGGAGGAATCCGCACTGCATCAGGTAAGGCTCGTACACGTCTTCGACCGTCTCTTCTTCTTCGGCAAGAATGGCAGCGAGGGTAGAGAGACCCACAGGGCCACCACTGAATTGATCCACAATCACCTGGAGCAGCTTGCGATCTGTGGCATCCAATCCATCGGCATCAATGTCCAGGGAGCCGAGTGTTTGTTCAACGGATGCGCGGTCGATGGGACCCGCACCGATTTGCACATGAGCGAAGTCGCGAACGGAACGCACAAGACGATTGGCAATGCGAGGAGTCGCACGACTGCTCTGGGCAATGCGATGTGCAGCATCACTCGCGAGTTGCATGTTCAGGAGTTCACTCGAACGCTCGACAATCAGCTGCATCTCGGGGAGTTCGTAAAACGCCAAGCGGAACTGATGCAAGAAGCGGTCCCTCAGCGGTGCGCTCATGGCACCTGCTTTGGTAGTGGCACCCACGAGCGTAAATGGCTTCAAGTTGATGCGCATGCTACGAGCTGTTGGCCCTTTGCCTACCACAAGATCGAGCGCGTAGTCCTCCATGGCTCCGTAGAGCATTTCTTCCACCACAGGACGCAGACGATGGATCTCATCTATAAAGAGCACGTCCCCTTCTCCCAGGTTACTAAGGATAGATGCGAGATCACCGGGTTTCTCTAACGCCGGTCCGCTGGTAATGCGAATCTGCGCACCCATCTCTGTTGCGAGAATGTGCGCGAGTGTCGTCTTCCCCAACCCTGGAGGTCCATGCAGAAGCGTATGACCCAAAGGTTCCTTGCGACTGCGTGCGGCTTCCAAGTGCATGAGCAAATGTCCTTTGATCTTGGACTGCCCAATGTACTCCGTGAGTTTCTTCGGGCGCAAAGACATCTCGAATACTCCCACCTCCTCTACCAACGTCTTGGATGCATGGACTGCAGAGGCCTTCTTTTGACGTTCGAGGGTCATGAGGAAATTCTATCAGATAAAGGGAGCAAGGGTAGCAAAGGGAGCGAAGAACGTCGCTACCCTCGCTCTCTTCGCTAGCCTCAGTTATCCTTTACGCATGTCCCCTCGTTTCAAAGCCCTCATCGCCTCCGGGTACATCCTCCTTCTTGTGGGGCTGGGCGTGACTGATGCCACACTTACCTCGGGGCTGACCTTGTACCCTCGCAATGCCTACCAGGTGACGAGAGTCGAAACAGGCATCGCCCGCCAGCGCGACCCCGATGTGTTTGCGGTACTGCAGAGTTTTGCTATTGAGACATCGTACACAGAAAAGGCATCACTCTTGGCACGCATCATCCCTGCGAACACCCCGCTCACCAGCAGAGTGCTGCTCCAGAACGACGAAGGTTTGGGATTCTTCGCCTACGTACAATCCCCTGATGTGCGCGCGTACTTCGCGGCACTCAAAGACGCTCTGCATCAATCGTTTTCCAAAGACGTCCGCAATGTCGTGGACATTGTGGAAGCCCCCGAGAATCGTCCTATCAGAAACGTGCTGAGCTTCACCGATCCTTCTCTGAGTGACGATACAATCATCCTGATGCGCGTCCGCGAGCGCCTGTACGAGTT
>CAZDEA010000015.1:3956-5616 GCA_964504485.1 uncultured Candidatus Peribacteria bacterium
CTCTGAGTGACGATACAATCATCCTGATGCGCGTCCGCGAGCGCCTGTACGAGTTCCACGTGCCACAAGCAAAGGAGCAGGTCATCCGAGCATTAATAGAAAAACTCACGGAGTGAACTCCTTCTTGTCATCCTGAGCCTGTCGAAGGAGAGAAGCTGACCGAATAAGCTATACGCAACGCCAGGGATCAGGACTCCCTTTGCTCCCACCGGTCTCTTTTTAACCGAGAATCACGCATTGACCTCCCACGGTCACATCCCTACAATCTCCGCACTTATGGCAAAGCAAGTCAAGAAAGTCATCAAAGTTAAGGCAATGGGCGGGCGTGCAAACCCCGCACCTCCGCTGGGCCCTGCACTGGGTCAGGCTGGTGTCGATATCCAGGGTTTTTGCACACAGTTCAACGCAAAGACGCAGGACAAGATGGGTCAGGAATTGCCTGTGGTGATCACGGTGTACGACGATCGCAGCTTCAGCTTTATCGTAAAGCAGCCAGCGGTATCGACGCTCATCAAGCAGGAAGCAAAGATCGATAGCGGTAGCGGCGAGCCAAACAAGAAGAAGGTCGGCAAGCTGAACAAAGCTCAGGTGAGGAAGATTGCCGAGATCAAAATGCCAGACTTGAACGCAGGTTCCTTGGAAGCTGCAGAGAGAACGGTTGCTGGTACGGCACGCAGCATGGGAGTGACCATCGACTAAACGAGAGATGAATGATGAAAGCTGAGTGATGAATTCTTTTTTCGTGTTCATCTTTCATCATTCAACATTCATCATTCTGCCCCTTCTAGCAATATGTTCTCGAGCTCAAGCAGCAGTAAGATCAACTCCATCATTCTCCACTAAACAATGATGGGTATCCCCATGACAGTCTTTGGCGCAGCAGGTCTCTTCTACGCCATCATTATCCCGCTCGTGTTCGTCCAAGTGATGGCACTCGTGTTCATCCCCAGCATGATGAGCAACGGCGCCAAAGCATTGCACGTTGGCAAAGCGATTTTCTGCTATGCCTTACAAGGCCTGGGCATTGTGCTCATGAGCATCAGCGGCTTGCCCGCTGTGTACAGCGTCTTGGTGGGTGCTCCTCTGATGGGCAACCTGTACTTGGGTCTGCTCGTGATCTTCTCTATTGGAGGATTCCTCTTCCTTCGCTACGAACATCGTGCATCGATGATCGATGATGCCTCACGCCTAGTCCCCTACGCTCTCTACTTCTACACCGTGAAGTTTGTTGGCGCAGTGCTGATCATCGGCTCGCTCTTGTCGCTCACATTTAGCATGCTCACGCTGGGTGAGTTACTCACGGCAGATTTCTGGATCGTACCCGTGCTCTTCCTGCTCTACGGAATTTTGCTTTCGGCCTGCACCAAGTGGCCACGCCTCCACCCTGCAAACTTCCAGAACAACACCATGAAGAAGCCACCTATGCCAGCGGTGAAACCTCCAGTGATGGTTGCACAGAAGCCAGCACCTATGCCTGTAAACAAGAAGCAGGCTGCTGCGATGCAATCGCGCAAAAAATAGGACTGAAATGACTAAAAAGACTGAAAGGAATTAATCCTCTCAGTCTTTTCCGTCTTTTTAGTCTTTAAGAGACCTCTCAAAAGCATGTAAAGGAGCTTGAACTTCTGCCAGGAATCAGTAGTATCGGTGCACTTTTAGT
>CAZDEA010000015.1:5716-15683 GCA_964504485.1 uncultured Candidatus Peribacteria bacterium
GCAGCAAGAAGCTCCAGGAAAACTTGGAAGCCATCATCGCCGCTATCAAGGATGCCCAGCCAAGCGGTATCAAGGGTGAATACATCCGCACGGTTTCGGTCGCCCCCACGATGGGACCGGGAATGAAGGTACAGCTCTAATTTTCGCATCCAGAAGCCATCCAAAGAACTTGGGTGGCTTTTTTGATGTACCACGGATTGGCACAGGAAGATACTGTGTGCATGCATTCTTCTGCAGCAGAGGCAAACGACTTTGAAGGCCAGAATGAAGATGCCCAAGAATTAAACGTGCTGGAGCAACAGGCACGTGCTGCTATCGAGGCGAATGTTTCTGTATCAGATTCGCTACAGCATGTATTGGCTTTGCCTGATACAAAACTTCGCTTGCGATCGCTCAAAACACTCTTGCAAGGAATCGAACATGATCGAATATTAGAAGGATACCCAATCGCGCTCTTGCACAGGCCTCGTGCTGCAAGAATTATCCTCGGAACCCGAGAGCAATTTGAAACATGCTTTGCGCGAGCGGACAACATGTCCAAAGGCTGGATTGAGTCCGCACGAGCACATCCTGCAACTCGTGGTATGCACTTTGAACACGTGGAAGCAAAACTCACAAAACTTGCTCAACGTACCGCGCTCGAGGAGGGGCTGTATATTCGTTAAACGCCCAGAATCACCTTTGTCTCTGCGAGCGTCTCCACGGTCATCAGCTTTTGACGAATAGCCGATGCACCATCGAATCCTTTTACGTAACTCGCCAAGTGCCGGCGCATTTCGCGCATGCCGATCATTTCGCCTTTGTGGCGCACCGCCAGTTCGCAGTGCTCCAAGATAAACGGCAGTTTTTCTGCAAAGGTCAGCTTGTTCACCGTCGCCTGCTCGGTCAGGTTCTTCTTTTGCAAAGCATCAATGATCTCGGCCATTACCCAAGGATTCCCAAAGGTCCCCCGCCCCACCATCACTCCGTCCAAGTTACCAATCTTCTCCACGGCATCTTGCGCGGAGGCAATGTCTCCATTGCCAATCACGGGGACGTTCACGCGACGCTTGAGTTCATAGATAGGCTCCCAATCCGACTTCCCCGTAAACTTATCGCAAAAGCGACGACCGTGAATGGCGAGAGCTTGTGCGCCTGCATCTACCAATCCTGTGCAGAAGTCGATGAGCCCGTCTTTTTTATCCCACCCTAAACGTGTCTTCACGCTCACGGGGATGGAAACGGCTTTGCAAGTAGCATGCACCAACTCTGCCGCGAGCTTGGGTTCTTTGATGAGTGCGGCACCATGGCAAGACGACACCACCTTTGCAGCCGGGCAGCCCATGTTGATGTCGATACCATCGGCACCCATCTGCTCAATAATTTTTGCAGCTTCCAAAAAATGATCCGGGTCGTGCCCGAAGACCTGCACAATAAAGGGTCGTTCGATCGCGGGATCGAAGTGCATCATCTGGAGCGTTTTCTTTGCTCCATATGCAAGCGCATCGGTACTGAGGAACTCGGTATACACCACCACCTCAGGAGCAATCTTCTTGATGAACTGCCTGTACGAGGCATCGGTGATGCCTGCCATAGGAGCAAGTGCCACAATGGGGCGGCCGGCAGTGGACCAGGAGAATGCCATGATGATTGCTATATTGGTAAATTGTGATGGTATTCGCAAGCAGTTTTCTGGCTTCCTGATCAACAATTTCGCAATTTAGCAATGCAACAATTCCCACGAAACAGGAATGATAGAGCCCATGTACCGCGTGATCACTCTCGGACTCTTGCTGGGGATACTCCCCGAGCTTGCGAGTGCCCAGTTTAACCCGCACTTGATCCCCGAAGGCGGGGTCATTGGAAACTGCAGCTTTGTCACTGGGTTCTGGAACCAAGCGGATCCCGGAGCAGCATGGGGATGTATTCCGCTGTACATCGCATTTCTCATTCAGACAATTTTCAGTTTTATTGGGACGCTGTGTCTCATTCAAATCATCTGGGGAGGCTACGAAATGGCACTGGGAGGACTCTCGGGCGATAAAGAAGCCGGGAAGAACCGTGTGCAGCGTGCACTCATGGGACTTGCGTTCTCACTTTTCGTCTACCTGATCGTCAACATGGTGGTCAGTGTGGTCGTATAATGCAGCCCTGCTATGAAAAAGAAAAAATCTTCATCAGGAGGAGCGACGTTCACATCGTTCCGTATCATCGGCGAGAAAGCTCAGAAGATCTTGGCTCGTGCCCGAGATACTGTCGCGCAATCCAAGATGCAATCAGGAGCAAAGCGCGGAATGGAAGAAATGGGTGGAGCACACGAACCTGTGGAGCTGACGGTGCACATCTCTTCGTGGAGCGTCTTCCGTGCCACGCTGACCATTTTAGCTGTGGCGTTTTCGGCCGTCTTTTTGTGGGCCATTCAGGATGTGTTGATCCTTTTCTTCTTGGCCATCTTCATTGCCGTGATTATTGATCCAGGCGTGCGCCAGCTCCACCGCATAGGCATCCCCCGGGGCCTTGGCATCTTGTTCCATTACTTCGTCGCGTTGGCCTTGTTCTTGTTCCTCGTCATCTCGCTCATTCCCATCGTCGCCGATCAGTTGCAGAGCTTGGCGGTGACTATGAGCCAACAAGTGAATGCATTTATTGCAGAGCCACACATCTGGTTGCCATTCGTGGGTGATCACACCAACGCACAGCTGTCACTCTTCTTGCAGAACACGCTGCGCGCCATGAGCATCGATGACTTTGCCGGAGCACTGCGCGAGATGGGTCAGAACCTTTCGACGGCTGCACAGGGTTCACTGAGCTTTGCCGTGTATCTCGCAGGATCGGTGCTGAACTTCTTCTTGAACCTGGTGATCGTGCTGGTGCTGGCGTTTTTCTTGCAGCTGGAAAAAGAAGAGATCTTGGCTTGGCTCCGCGGATTCTTGCCATGGCAGTTCCGCACGTACGTGGATGACAAATCCGAGGCTATCAGCTGGAAGTTGGCACAGTGGGTGCGCGGACAATTGATTCTGTGTGTCGCCATTGGACTCCTGAGTTTCTTGGCACTCGTGATCTTGCGCATGCCCTACGCCGTGACACTCGCGATGCTCGCAGGCTTTACGGAGTTCATCCCCTACGTAGGTCCGTTCATTGCCGCTGTTCCTGCGATCCTCATTGGCATCGCACAGAATGGATTCTTCTGGGGACTCGTAGTGGCGCTCGTGTATTACATCATCCAGTGGTGCGAGAATAACTTGTTGGTTCCGTTGATCATGAAGCGCACGGTGGGCCTCTCCCCTACGGCAACCATCCTCGCGATGCTCGTGGCCGTCAGTTTCGCCAGCATCATCCATCCTGTTCTGGGAATTATCTTGAGCATTCCGATGACCACCATTCTTGCCATCTTCCTGGAGGACTGGCGCAGTCACCGTTCGGGAGCCGTAAAAACGACGAATGTCTGATTAGTTTTCTTGGCATTCTGCATCTACGACACCCTTTTAAGGCTACAGAGAGTGCCTCTGGAGCAGGTTTGAGGTACTATCTCATGATAATAATTGATCATTATCAGTCAGTTACTTAGAGTGATAATTATCAGTTTTGATCACCTTCATTTTTCTCCCATACCGGTATGCACCCTTTCGATCGCTTCACTCCTAACGCAAAGCTCGCCCTGCAGATCGCAGAGCAAGAAGCGAAGAGTATGAAGAGCCCGTACATCGGTACTGAGCATTTGCTCTTGGGACTGCTGTCGATCCCTAAGTCTCTCGCCTTCTCCATCTTCACGGGTGCAGGAGTCACGCAGGAGAACGTGAGGATCTTGCTCAAGTCCATGAAGAACCCCGCGATCGAAGGACAGCATGTGAAGCATGGTCTCTCGACCTTCCTTCATACGATCATCGAACAGAGTGTCGTGACTGCACACAAGTTCCGTCATGCGAACGTGGGTACCGAGCACTTGCTCCACTCCCTCGTATCCACGGGCAAGAATGCCGCCACATTGATCTTGGAAAACATGCAGGTGGATCCTGAGGATCTGCGTTTGAAGATTGAAGAGATGTTTGGCCAAATCAGCCATTTTAAGCAGCAGAACAAGAACTTGGAGCAGTCGTTGGAATCGTTCTTCCAGGGTCTGCAGGGTGCCATCGCCGGTATGCAGGGCGGCGGCATGATGCAAGGTGGCAATGAGCCTGAGGGTCTGAAGCGCAAGAAGGCAGATGGAAAGAGCAAGACCCCCGTGCTTGATTACTTCACCGATGACCTAGTGTCGAAGGCGAAGGAAAAGAAGATTGATCCGATCATCGGTCGCGATGGCGAGATCGCACGCTTGATTCAGATTCTCAACCGCAAGACCAAGAACAACCCTGTGCTCATTGGTGAGCCTGGTGTGGGTAAGACCGCTATTGTGGAAGGTCTCGCACAGCGCATTGCCTTGGGTCAGGTTCCACAGAGTCTGCGCGATAAGAGACTGCTCGTGCTCAACATGGGCTCGCTCGTTGCCGGTACCAAGTACCGCGGCGAATTCGAACAGAGGTTCGATGACATCATCAAAGAAGCTACCAAGAACGATAACCAGATCATTCTGTTTATTGATGAATTGCACACCGTTGTGGGTGCAGGATCTGCAGAAGGATCGCTCGATGCAGCCAATATCCTTAAGCCGGCGTTGAGCCGTGGCGCTCTGCGCGTGATTGGCGCAACGACCTTGGACGAGTTCCGCACGATCGAAAAAGACCGCGCACTGGAACGTCGCTTCCAATCTATCCAGGTCAATGAGCCTACGGTCCCCGACGCTATCCAGATTCTCAAGGGACTCAAGAAAAGCTACGAAGATTTCCACCACCTCACCATTACCGATGGTGCCGTGGAAGCTGCCGTAAACCTGGGCAAGAGATACCTGACCGAGCGCTACCTGCCCGATAAAGCTATCGACGTGCTCGACGAAGCAGCCGCAAGCAAGAGCTTGCAGCATGCCAACGAGGCGCCGGACATTCGCAAGGCACAGGAGAAGCTCGAGCAGTTACTGCAAAAGCAGCAGCTGGCGGTGCGCGAACAGAAGTATCACTTGGCACTCAAGCTTAAGCAGGAGCAGGAAGATGCACGCGCAAAGTTGGACGCCATGACCACGGCCGGTGATGGTGACCGCAGGACGCCCGTACAAATCACCGAGGACGACATCGCCGATGTCATCGCTCGCATGACAGGAATCCCTGTAACCAAGCTCCTCAAGAGCGAAATCAAGCGCCTCACGAACCTCGAACTGACGCTCAAAAAGAGCATTATCGGCCAAGATGACGCCATTCGTAAGGTCGCACGCGCCATCCGCCGCAGCCGCGTGGGCATCAGCTCCGACCGCCGTCCGATTGGCTCATTCCTGTTCCTCGGACCTACAGGTGTGGGAAAGACCGAGCTTGTGCGCTCGATTGCAAAGGAAGTCTTCAACCGCGAAGACGCACTCATCAAGATCGATATGTCCGAGTTCATGGAGCGCCACAACGTCAGCCGTCTCGTGGGTGCCACGGCCGGTTACGTGGGGTACGAAGAGGGCGGCCAGCTGACCGAGTCCGTGCGCCGCAAGCCTTACTCTGTGATCTTGTTCGACGAAGTGGAAAAGGCTCACCCCGAGTTCTTCAACATCCTCCTCCAAATCTTGGAAGACGGAACGTTGACGGATGCACAGGGAAAACAGGTGGACTTCACCAACACCGTGATCATCATGACCAGCAACATTGGTGCAGAGAAGCTCACTAAGCAGGCTGCACGCATTGGCTTTAAGCTGGAAAGCGAGGCCAGGAGCGAAGAAATGGAGTACGAACACAAGTGCAAAGAAGTCCTCGCAGAGCTGAAGGACAACATGCGCCCCGAGTTCCTCAACCGTATCGATCACGTGATTGTGTTCAACGCGTTGAACCAGCAACTCATCCGCCGCATCGTGCGCATGCACGTCGACGAACTCGCTGAGCGTCTCAAGTCCCAGGGCTACGAGCTCGATTTGGATCAGAAAGTCATCAACCTCTTGGGCGAAGAAGGCTTCGACCCAGAGTACGGCGCACGTCCGGTCCGCCGCGTGATCCAAGAAAGGCTCGAAGCAGAAATCGCCGAGCACATTCTCAAGGATATCTTCCGCAAGGGCGACACCATCAAGGTGACGCTCAAGGGCAAGAGCGAACTGCTCTTCATGCGCGCAGAAAAGGGCAAGGCCCCTGCCAAAAAGCTGGAAAAAGCAGACAAGGAAGAGGCGCTCGTAGAATAAGGATTACGGCCTTTTCTCCCCATACCGAAGCCAAGGAAAACCCTTCCGAAAGAGGGGTTTTTCCGCTATAATAAGCAGAAGTCCCTGAATCTCTCACATACACAGAAATCCATGCCGATCGACCCCGTCAAAATCCCGCAGAACGTGTACATCGAGGACCGCATCGTCGGTCCCCTCACCCTTCGTCAGATCATCACGATGGCGATTGGTGGTGGTATCAGTTACAGCATGTATGCCTCGCTCGCAAAAGCATACGGCTCTGTGGATTTGGTGACGACGATCATTGTGTGGACTCCCGCCGTGATCGCTGCGGCATTTGCGATCATCAAAGTGAATGACCTCACGCTCTCGCGCATTGTCTTGCTGATGATCGAGCGCATGCTCAAGGCTCCTGTACGCACATGGACGCCACGTGAAGGAATTTCCATCAACATTAAAGTGATGGCCTCGCAGAAGAACGAAAAAGAAGCAAACAAGCGCATGCAGGCACAGGCCAAAGCCGATAGCGAAGCACATAGGAAGATCCAGGAACTCAGCGCCGTAATGGACACAGCCTTCAACGAAAAGCCCGATGAAACAGACGAAGTTGTGATCCACAAATCTAAGCCCGCTGAAGTGCCGGAAGAGGGCGAAAAGACCGTCCCCGTAAACCCTGCACGCATTCGCGCCGATCGCATTGAACCCGCAACCAGAGGACCCGCTGTCTTCCACGATATTATCCCCCACCGCGCATAATGGCCGAAAACCCCACCAGCTCCGGCGCCAAGAGTACCGTTCGTCAGCGCAAGAAGACGACGTTCACTTCTACACAGCGGTTTCTGCCCATCGGCGAAATTCGCAACGACACCGTGCTCCTGAAGAACGGCGGACTGCGCGCGATTGTTCAGGTGGAAGCATTGAACTTTAACTTAAAGAGCGAGACCGAACAGCTGGGTATTATCTCTGGCTATGAGTCCTTCGTGAACACGCTCGTGTTCCCTCTGCAGGTGGTCATCCGTTCGTCCAAGATGAACATCGACCCCTACCTACTCCAGTTGCGCACGCTCGCCAGCAACCAACAGAGTGAACTCCTGCGCACGCAGACACTCGCCTACGCGGACTTCGTCGAGAAGCTCGTGGATATCGCCGAGATCATGCAGAAGCGCTTCTTTATTGTGGTGCCTCTGGATTTGTCTGTGCGCAAGAAAGGCATGTTCGAAAAGTTCTTCGGCTGGCTCCAGCAGGATGACAGTTGGCTCAAGGCCGCTGATCGTAACCGCGAATTCACCACAGGTCGCAAGACGCTCGCAGAGCGCGTGAACCTGGTACAGACAGGCCTGGAGAACATTGGACTCCAGAGTCGCAGGTTGGAAACCCAGGAGCTGATCCAACTCTTCTACGAGATCTACAACCCCGGTACCAGCCAGGAGCAAAAGCTCCCTTTGAATGGCATGGGCCAGATGAACTTTGCGAAGAACGTCCTGTAAAAGAGGAGAACGACGAGAGAGAAGAGAACGAGGAAAGAGACGATTCGTCTCCCTCGTCTCATTCGTCTCCCTCCTCTCTTTCTTTGGCCTATAGGGATATTGACGATATACCTCCCAAATGGAACAATAGGCCGTTCCCGCGTTGCTCGTGCAAGAACGCGGACGTTTATCCCTTCCCCTTGCACCCCATCTTTTATGTCGCCCAAGAAAGCAAAAAAGGTAGCAGCCGTCTCGGCTGTCATGGATGAAATCATCAAGTCTGGTCCGCAGGTTCTGCGGGTGAAGCCAGGCGAGCTTGTCGAAGGAATCGTTGTCTTCCGCGGCAAGAACAAATTGATCCTCGATATCGGTGGCGTGGCCACGGGTATTGTTTCTGGTCGCGAACTGCGCGACTCCTTTAACACGTTCCGCGAACTGAAGGTCGGAGACTCCGTGCTCGCCTTGGTTCTGGAAGAAGAGAATGACGAAGGTATGTTGGTGCTCAGCCTCCGCATGGCCAGCCAGCAGAAGGCTTGGGACAAGTTCCACAAGCTCGTGAAGGACGACACCACGATGAAGTTCGTACCTACCGAAGCAAACAAGGGTGGATTGCTCGCAAACATCGACGGCATCCGCACCTTCCTCCCCGTGAGTCAGTTGGCTCCGTCCAACTACCCACGCGTGAACAACGCCGATTCCATGGAAATCATCTCCAGGCTCCAGAAATTCGTGGGCCACAACTTCACGGTGAAAATCATCACCATGGATGAAGAAGCAGGCAAGATCGTCGTTTCTGAGCGCGAAGCCATGAGCGAAGAGCGTGCCAAGGCATTGGAGCACCTCAAGATTGGTGACGTCAAAGAAGGCTTGGTGAGCGGACTCGTGAAGTTCGGTCTGTTCGTTGCCTTCGATGGCTTGGAAGGACTCGTGCACATCAGCGAAATCGCCTGGGGTCACGTGAAGAATCCATCCGAATTCGCCCAGGTGGGTGACCGCGTCACCGTAAAGGTGATAGGCGTGGATGGCGAAAAGCTCAGCCTTTCTATCAAGCAGATGAGCAAAGATCCTTGGGAAGAAGTTGCCGAGCGTTACCCTGTTGGCAAGAAGGTCAGCGGTACGGTCGTGCGCTTCACGGAGTACGGAGCATTCCTCAAGCTGGAAAAGGACCTCAGCGGATTGGTGCACCTCTCTGAGTTGGCACACGAGAAGATCACAGACCCAGCCCAGGCTCTCACGATTGGCCAGAAGATCGAGGCTCAGGTGATCAACATCGATGTCGACGAGCGCCGCATTGGACTGTCTATCAAGGCTCTCAAGCCTATCGATAAGGAAACAATGGAGCGCTTGAAGAAAGAGCGTGAAGCCGAGGAAGCTGCCCAGGCCGAAGGCGGAGAAGCTCCTGCTGCTTCCGAAGAAGACAAGCCAAAGAAGAAGAAAAAGAAGGACGAAGACACTGCAGAAGAAGCAGCGTAATCACAAAGATCTTCAACGATGAAGGAGCCTCCGGGCTCCTTTTTCGTTAGAGTACAAGCATGGACGCAGTCATCTTCGACTTCGACGGCACATTGCTACAGAGCGAGCAGGAATGGGACAAGTACTTGTGGCCTTTGGTACAGCGCACGTTCCCAGGTGCCACCAAAGCAGACTTTGATCACCTCCTAGGCATGACAAATAAACAGGGATATGCGTTTTTCTCTGACCGTTTTGAGCCCACCATGGATTGGCAGCGGTACCAGCAAGAGATCCACACGTTTATTCCCCAGCTGTACGAAAGCTCCTCTTTAAGCGAGGGCGTCCTGGCATTGATCCAGCACCTTCATGCAGAAGGCGTACCTCTGGGCATCGCCACATCGTCACAGCGCGCATGGGTGGAGCCAAGTATTCTCTCGCACGACATCGCCAAGTATTTCCAAACAATCATCACACTGGACGATGTGGAACATCCCAAGCCTGCACCAGAGCCCTACCTCTTGGCTGCAAAACAATTGGGTGTGGACCCTGTGCGGAGCATTGGCATTGAAGATTCCAAGCACGGCATGCAGTCCGTGAAAGCTGCAGGGATGAAGTGCATTCTGTATGCAGAAAAGCCCATCGCAGAGGAAGATCTGCATGTTCGGCACTTTGGGGAATTGGACCTCCAAACGCTGCGGTCACTTTTTTGATTACTGGAGTAATTGATCACTCAGAAAATGCAGATGCAAATACGGCACCTCTTGGCCTCCGCCTTTGCCTACATTGAAGGTGAGTTTGTAGCCCGTGATCCCCTGCTCTTCTGCAAACGCTCGTGCCTTGAGAATCAACATGC
>CAZDEA010000015.1:15783-19312 GCA_964504485.1 uncultured Candidatus Peribacteria bacterium
TAGCCCGTGATCCCCTGCTCTTCTGCAAACGCTCGTGCCTTGAGAATCAACATGCCGGGTAGATGTGACGTTTCTGGCGTGACGTGCGCCACAGACTCCACAAAATCTTTGGGGATGAACAACACGTGCGTGGCGGCTTTGGGATGAATGTCTTTGAATGCCAAGACGAGATCGTCTTCGTAGACAACTGTCGCAGGAATTTCTTTTGCGAGAATTTTGTGAAAAATGGTGCTGTCTGTCATAGAGCCTAAGGGTACAGAAAGAACCCCGTTCGTAAAACCGCAGGATGCTTCCAAGGGCAGCCATTTGGCGATTTGCTTGATTTTTTGGCTAAGATAAGGGAAAATAGAGGATAACCATGGCAGACCTGAACTCCTCAGAAAAGGCACAGACTCGCTCCCCCGAAAAGGTGAGCGAAAGTCGTTTGACGGTCACGCAGCCACCCAAGATGAAGGAGCTTGGGCAATTACTCGAAACCCTGGAAGGACTTACGCAGCGCGTGAGTGAACGTACGGGGGAAGATATTTCCGGCGACATGGGATCCGGCGGAAGCTCCGGCTCTACCGGCGGCCAGCGCCGCGCTTCTCCACGTGATGCCGCTATCGCGTTGATGCCTGCTGCTCCGGCAGTGCTCCAGCAAAAGTTAGCTGAGCACATCGAAGGAGAGATCAAGCGACTGGAAGAAAGCATTCGCAAAACCAGGAGCGTAACCCGCGAAGGCGGAGCCTTTGAACTGAACGAACTCTACAGCCGCATGCGTAAGCTCCGGGGATTGATGCGCGAAATCCTGCAAGCATCTGTGGATCTGCTCAAGCGCTTGTTCATCCGCGTGTTCATCGATAAACAGCCTCTTCAGTAAGCTCTACTCGATGATGTCTTTTTTAGCGTGGTGCTTTTTGCCATGCTTCCTGCCTTCCAGCTGCTCCATAATCCATGCCAAAATCTGATCGGCCATGGAAATAGGCTTGAGAATCATTGCTTCAACCTGCTGGGTGATGTCTTCGAACCTGCGAACCATCTTGCGGAGATCCACCAAGATGAAGAGCAAGTGGTAGACCGCGAGAATCACCATCGCCACGGCAATGATGGAGAGAAATGTGAAGACGTCTTGTGAGGTGATGGACATACTCGAATACTAGGGATGAGAATACGTGAATACTAGGGAGATGCCTTGCATTCACCACACTCCTAGTACTCTAGTACTCTAGTCTCTCATCTATGCATATCGCGAAACTCCCCCGTCGGCTGCTGGCATTCTGCGTCACGCTCTACCAAAAAACCCTCTCCCCGGATCACGGGTTTCCACGCGTTTTGTTCCCCTACGGCTTTTGCCCGCAACACCCTACGTGTTCGGAATACAGCAAAGCGATCATCTTGGAACGTGGAGCAATCATCGGTGGAGCACTCGCACTCAAGAGAATCCTCACGTGCCACCCGTGGCGCAAACCAGATGATCGCAGAATCCTAGAGGCCATACGAAGACACGAGCAAAGGTAAGAATGCATGGGTATGACCGTCTCCTGTGGTGTTACCCCTTTTTCTGTATGCCAACCCCACAAGAAGTCGAGAACCTCAAACGCAGGGCATCCGAGCGCCAACGCGCTGCCGATGAAAAAGTGCGCCAGGCCAACGAGCAATTGCTCAAACACAAGAAGGTAGAAGCGGACTTACAAATCAAAGAAGCGCAACTGCGCGAAAAGGAAGCCAAGCGCATGGAAGAAGAAGCACGCCGCCAAGCTGCAGAGAATTCCCGCAGGTCGTCAGGCATGAGCACGCTGTAAAAACTGCGAATTCTTCGAGCGCTGACCTACGACTCGTTTATACTGTGGGCCTATGGTCAACATGTGTCTCTCTACGGCGTTATCGGTACTGTGTGGGCTTGGTTCTGCACAGGCTTCGCCTGCCTCCCTGGATGTGCAGGTCGAAACACCGAGTACAGGAAGCATTGCCCGCGGCGCACAGCGTGTACCCGTGCTGACGGTGCAACTGGAGGCCTCGTGTGCAGGCCCCGTGAAGGTCACGTCGATGACCGTTGCTCGCAAGGGACTTGGGACAACGAGCGATATTGCACGCATGTATGTGCTGAACGGACTCACGCGTATTACACGGAGCTTCCCGCTCTCGGTACGCGGAGAATCCTTGGTGCTCCCCCTGCGGAATGTGACGCTCGCCGCTTGCGAAAGCCGCGTTTTGACCGTGGCGGTGGACATCGCTGCTGATGCAAACCCTGCCAGTGAACACGTGTTTTCTTTGGTGAGTGTCGATGCCGGCACGGCAACGGTGAAGTACAACACGGCAGATGGCGACAGCACGTTGAATGTAGGCGCTTCGGGTACTCCTGCAATGGTGACTGCAGAGCTCCTCCCCGTGCTCACACCTGTACGTTTTGGCGGTAACCGCACAGTCGCACGTCTTTCCATTCAAGGAACAGCGGGGAAGGATCAGCGCATCACGGCGATCACCCTTACAAACAATGGCTCCGCTTCTGATAGTGACTTACAAAGGCTCTACTGGGTCACGCGAACAGGACAAAGTATTTCCGAGGTGATTCCCCAGCTCCAAGGACGTAGTGCGCGCATAGAGCTGGACCCGGGTCTGCTCTTGGAGGGCCGCGATACCAAGCTGATTGAGCTGCGCGCAGATGTACGCGCGAGCAGAAAGAGAACCATCCGTTGGAGCATCGAAGAGCCTTCGGATATCGAGGCCATGGAAGTCCGAAGCCGCTAAAGAACTTCTGGCAGGGGAAATAGATCTGCGTCGTCTGTGTCGCAGGGTTCTTCCAAAATCTGGTGCGAGGCTGTCCGAGCATCGTAGATAATCTTTACGCTCCTATTCTTTTTGGCCCACTCCACGTCGATCCCCTCTCTGCGAAACCCTGCTGCGTGGAACGCTTCCAGGATATCTTCTCGCTCACGCTCCTTCCTACCGAGGAGCGCTCTCCGTACGCGCGCAGGATCTGTTTTCTTTTGCAGCACAGCAGCACCGCGCAGGAGAACATGTACACGCTCCCCAAACGCACTGCGCGCTTGTGCAAGAAACTCGGCGAGTGCTTGTGCCTCTGGGGAAACAAAGTGCCCTACGAAAGCGGAGGGCTTGTTCTCTTCTTCGATGAGAGCCGCAAACGATCCCGACGTCCATCCGGTATCCACTTGCATGTGGCCTTGTGTGCGCACAAAGGTATCGAGGTCGAGAGTGGTGAGAGAAGTCTTCATAGAGTACAGACTGGTTTGTTAGTAAACCGAATTTACACAGCATCGTCAATTCTCAAGTGTAAACGGTCTCTACGAGAACAGTGGTACCATCCGCTCATGCAAGAAATCGCCAACTGGCGCCGCAGCAAAAAGGTGCGCATCGCCATCATCGTAGGGCTGATGATTATTGCGGGATTACTCGCGTACTTCTTCCAGAAAGTGCGCTTGGTCATGATCGCCGTGATCGTGATGCTCATGGCTGCACTGGGCATGGAAGTGAGTAACACGGATTTCGATCTCCAGAGATTGATGAACACGGGTTCGTTTGCCGAATCACG
>CAZDEA010000016.1:0-18182 GCA_964504485.1 uncultured Candidatus Peribacteria bacterium
GCTCTCGCTAAAGATATGGAGCAGTACATCACCGATACCGTGGTCGCCGAAGAGAAGGTGAAAGATATTCCGGGTGTTGTCCTCAACAAGGACAAGCGCTCGGTGGTGGCAAACGAAGTACTCGGCAACACCATCGAGAATCCCATCGATATCTCCGAGGCCTCGCACCCCACAGAGATTGTCTCTGGAGGAAAGCCTATCTACCTGCGCCTGCCCGAAGGCGGATGGACGTGGCAGGTGGTAGAGAAGAATGGTCAGGCGGTGCAGGATCCCAAGAATCGTCTTTCGACCAATACGACGGCCGAGCACTTTGGCAAACTTTCCTTTGCCGGAGCCGGACAACTGGCGTTTTACCGCAAGGGCGCTGCTGCCCCCAGTTTTACCGTAGAAGTGAAGTGATTCTCCCCTGACAGGTCGTCTTGACCCTCCTCGCCTGCTTCTCTAGGCTATGCGGGCTTTCCCAAGCGTTTTTCCAGTTCGATTCCCCTCTCGTGAATGCCTCTCATTAAGTCCGCCATCAAGCGCGCCAAGCAGAACATTGTGCGCAACACGCGCCTTCAGCCATACAAGACGCAGCTGAAGACGATGATGAAGAAAGTCGCCGACTTCGTGAAGGAGGGCAAGAAAGCCGAGGCTATCAAAATTCTGCCTATGGCATACAAGGCTATCGATACGGCAGCCAAGAAGGGCCTCATCCACAAAAAGAACGCCAGCCACAAGAAGAGCTTGATGGCGAGGATGGTTGCTACGAAATAAGTAATCATTCAGCGACGAGCCTGAAGATTTTTTGGTATCCTCTCTATTATGGTGTCCGGACCGCACAGCATCGAGGAAATTCCCTGGCTCCCCGAGCATACCGCCGAGCGCGTCGACAGAGTGTTTCTGCTTCAGCTTGCACGTAATCAGATTCCCGAGGGGGTCTTCCGAAATCCGATTATCTTTGCGGTTGCTTCGTACCGGTCGGTGTATCAGAACTTTTTGCAGATCGCAGAAAGGAACGGGATAGATGTGTCAGCCATCCAGCGGGAAGTTCTACAGATGCATCAGCAGGACGGCGAAGACCTGTAGAGGTCTTGGTGCTTCGCGCGTACCATAGGAGCATGAACATTCTCGCGCTGGATATCGGCATGCGTCGCACAGGTATTGCCTTCGCCGATTCGTCGGCCGGTATTCCGTTAGCACTCGACACGTTTGCACACACATCGGTGGAGCAACTCGTCGAACATATTCTCGCGATGGTCAAGAAGCGCAGCGTAGAGGAGCTGGTGTTGGGTTTGCCGTTACTGCCCTCTGGAGAAGAAGGAGCACAGTCGATCTTTGTGCGATCTGTCGGCGAAAAACTCCAAACCAGTGGCTGTTCCGTAACTTTCCTCGATGAACGCTATTCCACGCCCTCCGGACGCCAACCTGAGGACAGAGAAATAGACCCAGATTCGGCTTCTGCATGCCAAATACTCCAAATGTACTTGGACAGAAAACGGCATGTTGACAACATTAAATAAAGATATTATCGTATGTCTTCCTGGCTCTTTGAGACAACCACGTTTTACGCACTGTCAGTTCGAAATATCTGACAGGTCCCGTCTACTCGAACCGCAAGCTGAACTTTTGTTTCTGTCAACGTTCTGGTAGAACGAGGGTTGTTCTTCCCCCAGGTCCACTCATGTCCACGACGCTCACTGCAACATCCTCGGCACAATCTCCAACGGGAAGTGCACCTCTCTCTATAAATCTGCAGGAGTTGCTTGGCACGTTGTTTATGGTGTTGACCGAAAAGGAAGTGACCGTGGTGAAGAAGCGTTTCGCTCTGCAGGGTCAGCCCAAGCAGACGCTGGAGAAGATTGGTAAGCAATTTAAGGTTACGCGCGAGCGCATTCGTCAGATCGAAAGCATCGCCCTCAGCAAGCTCCGCCGCACCGTGCGCACTACGCGCTTGGATGAGGTCAACGAAGTCGCCAAATCCCTCCTGCGCGTGCACGGAGGCATCATGCGCGAGGAAGATCTCATTACTGCAGTTCTCAAGCGCATTCAGAACGCCACGGCTGTGGACGGTTCCGTCCTCCGCCTCTCCTTCTCTATTGATGCCGAGATGAGCTGCACCGGTCGCAGCCAGACGTTTGTCCCCTTCTGGAGACTCGCGTCCCTTTCTGCTGATGATGTCTCTCTGATCATCGATAACGTTGTGAAGATCCTCCGCAAGCGCAAGACCTGTATGAAGCAGGAAGAACTGGTCTCGGCTATCCAGGCCATGAACCTGTTCAAGGATCGCATCCCTAGCCGCGAACTCATCCAGAGCTGTCTGCGTGTCGATGAGCGTCTCCGCGAGATCGACGAAGGATGGGGTCTCACCGAGTGGCGCTTCGTTCGTCCTCGTTCCATCCGCGACAAGGTCGAGATCATCCTCAAGAAGACCGCTCAGCCTCTCCACTTTATGGAGATCGCCAACAAGATCCGCGAAGCAAAATTCGATCACAAGAACGTTACCGTCCAGGCCGTGCACAACGAACTCATCCGCTATCCACAGTTCGTGCTCGTTGGTCGTGGTTTGTACGCGTTGCGTGAATGGGGTTACGAGCCTGGTACCGTTGCCGATGTCATCGAAAAGATCCTCAAAGAGAAGGGCCCATTGAGCAAGAAAGAGATCATCTCCGAGGTGGGCAAGCAGCGCACCGTCAAAGTGGGAACGATCTCCCTCAACCTGCAGAAGATGCCCTACTTCGTCCGCGTGGGTCGTGCCGTGTACGCATTCGAGCAGAGCAAGAAGTAATCCACCAACCAGTGATTCTCAAGACGCGGGCACAGGCCCGCGTTTTTCTTATGTGGAGAAAAGTCGACAAAAAGACAGAATAATTCTATAGTAGATAAACGACCTATTTCTCTGTTCTTTGAAAGGATGGTTCGTCATGAACTTCTACGTTTACAACGGTTCGTTTCGGTTGCCCGAAGGATTCAACGCAAGCTATGTTCTCACGCTTCCTGCTGATGCTCCGTACGCGTCTGTGCGAAATGCTGACGGTATGTATTCCGTGACCAAGGCGGGCTGTTTAGAAACTTGCCGACTCGAAGATGTGGGTCATGTGTTCTTTCCTCGTGTGGACTTTGGAACGATCGCTCATGTGGCGTTCTTCCGTGGGTTCCACGAAAAAGTTGTCTGGGCTCTGAGTTACTTGGATCAAGGGGTCAGCGAAGCTTCCACAAACCTCGCTATTCCTTTTCCTGTTCTGCAGAATGTGCAGAAGTTTCTCTCCCTATGGCAGGTAAAAAACCACAGACCGCCTTTACCGAGACCTGGTACGTACACGGAGCACACTTCTTGGATGGTGGGTCTGGTAAAAGCTGCCGAGAAATCGCTGTACGCACAACATGAGCTTGCGATGGATCAGCTCCGCGTACCTCCGCGCCCGCACTGGTACGCAAGTTCGCGAAGAGATACGGCCTATCGCATACCCGTGATTAGAGGCTCGTGACAAGAATAGATCGACGCTCTCCCCTTCGGGTGGGGAGCGTTTTTTTTGTTTATCTTTACCGCAGACACAGACAAGCAGGTGTATACTGCCCCGGCATGACCTTCACCAAACAACAGTATCTCTTGGCAGGACTTGGCGCTGCTGCGCTCCTCTTCGTCATCATTCTGGCGACCCGCTTGCCGGGCGCCAGGGACATCCCCAAGGGCCCTCAGGTGGTCCATGCGGTGATCTCCGCGGCACCTATCTCGCTCGATCGCCGCGGTACGCATCAGCTGATGACAGGCAGTACGCTCTTTGCCTATGCCGAAAGCAACACGGTGAACCTGCGTCCTTACGAAGGCCAAACGGTGGAGCTGATGGGAACGTACGAACTGAATATCCAGGCAAAGGATCTCCCGGTACTCGTGGTCACGTCTATCAAGGGTAACGAAGTGGATTGGAAGAACTGGAGCATCCCTGCGTTGGGATTGGAATTGAAAACTCCCAAGGAATGGGAAGTCAGCAAGACTGCGAGTGGTGCAGACTTCGCATTGCCCAGTGCCGATCATCCGGTACTCAGTATCCACTTGGTGCCGCTCGATGAAATGCGTTTTAAATCCGGTGATGCACGCACGGTCGAAGGACGACGCGCATACCTGTATGGCGATGCTGGTGCATTACAGCTGGGTGTGGATCGTGGCTCTACTGTAGACGTGAGTCCCTCTAAGCGCGTGATGACGTTCAGCTTCGATACCAACGCCTTGGGTGGCGATGTGGAATCGATGACCATTTTCGAACGCATCATGCAGTCCATTCGCTTGGGCTTTGCGTCGGATACCTCGTCGTCTACATCGAGAAGCACCTATGGTGTGACGAGCATCCCCTCCTCCGGAGGGTTGGGTGAAGGTTCCCCGTGCGGAGGCATCGCCGGCGTGCTGTGTCCCGCGGGCTTCTACTGCGAAATTACCGACCGCGAACAGAACATGGGGAAGTGTGCGAGGCTGTGATAAACCAAAAATTGGTGCATATTTGACATATTTAAAATAAAGAATTTAATATTCTTATGTCTTCTGGCAGAGAACCTGACGGCATTTTTACAACCGTGATTGATAGGAATCTTTCTTTGGACTCTGTGAATGAATGCGAGAGTTACTGGATTCCTTCGCATGGTGAGCCACGGAAAGTCGACTATCTCTATAACTTTCTTTCTTTTTCTCAAACAGAGCAGCTGGAAGAACGTGACGGAGTAGATCTCCTACCTAAGTTTAATCTTCGCATGAGCGATGCGCGCATAATCTGCGATACGCGTAGTATGTTGAGATGGGTGTTTGTGTTGAACGCGAATGGTGCCGAACGTGCTGTGTCAGATTCGATTACCAAAATGATACGACACATTCAAGAACGTGGTGGAGAGAGCATTGCTTTCGTTTGTAAAGCAGCGAGTGGCATCGCTCGCTTAACTGGTGCAATGGATCGTGTACACGCTTATCCACAGAGTCCCCTTACCTTTCATGATACATGCCTACTCGAGGACGATGGCGCTCTACGGCCCTTTGCTCACGAAGAATCTTCCTTTCTTCCTTCGCTAGATTCTATTATTGCACGTGTCCAACTTGATGCGAGAAGCGCGCTCATCCAAAAAATAATCGATGCGCAAAATGATGAATCCAATGCAGACTGTAAAGTTTCTTTCAGCGCTGATGAATTTCCTGATTTCATTCAAACGCACACATGGCAGAGCATGAGGGAGGTTTTTACAAGCGAGACTTCTCTTCCATTGCATGAGAGTGACGCAGAGAAAAACTCATTGTCGAGACAGTTATATGTTTGGTCTGAATGGGCCAACGTGATGTGGAGCAATCGAAACGCAGATCCGCAGATAGCAAAAGCAACTATCGATGCCTTCACTAGCAAAATGAAGGCTCAGTTTCCATGGGTCACGACCCGTATTCTCGCTGAGGCTATCAATGGTCCCGAAGGAGACCACCAGCGATTTCTAAAAGATATCTTGAGCCGGAGCATGACTATTTTGCCAGATGATTTTCTCGGATAGTTTAGGTGTACGATCAAACACCAACAATTTAGGGCTTACGCAAGAGCAACACATTGACCCTTCGGAATTTGGAATTAGGATGAGTGTACATTCGTTCACTACCTCTTGTGACGGATCCTCTCCCCTATTTCCTCCTCCACTTCTAGTATGGCAAAGACTTCTCCTTCTACTTCCACTTCTGTTATGGATCCCGTCATTCCTCCAGCCACTTCAAAAGCTTCCAAGGCGAACAAACAAGACGCTGCCGATAGCGTGCGCGTCGATGCCATCAAGAACGCTCTCAGTCAGATCAAAAAGAAATACGGTGATGGTGCCATCATGCAGATGAGCGAACAGACCAACTCGCAAATCGAACGTTTCTCTTCCGGTTCACTCGGGCTCGATATCGCCTTGGGTGGCGGTATGCCCAAGGGTCGTATTATCGAAGTCTACGGACCAGAGTCCTCCGGCAAGACCACCATGGCGTTGCATTCCATCGCACAGGTGCAAAAAGCCGGCGGACGCGCAGCGTTCATCGATGCAGAGCACGCACTGGACGTGCAGTACGCCAAGAAGATTGGCGTGAACATCGACGAGCTCTTGGTGTCGCAACCCGATAACGGCGAACAAGCATTGGAAATTTGTGAAACACTCGTACGCAGCGGAGCCATCGACGTCATTGTCGTGGACTCGGTCGCAGCTCTCACGCCTCAGGCAGAAATCGATGGCATGATGGGAGACAGTCACATGGGATTGCAGGCTCGCTTGATGAGCCAGGCATTGCGTAAGCTCACCTCGATTATTTCCAAGACCAACTGTTCGGTCATCTTCATCAACCAGCTTCGTATGAAGATTGGCGTGATGTTCGGTAACCCCGAGACCACCACAGGCGGTAACGCGCTCAAGTTCTACGCATCTCTGCGCTTGGATGTGCGCCGTATCGACAAAGTGCTCGATAAAGCCCTCAAAGGCACCGAGGAATCCCCCAGCGACGGTAACGACATCATTGGAAACCGCACACGCGTGAAGGTGGTCAAAAACAAGGTTGCGCCACCATTCCGCCAGGCAGAGTTCGATATTCTCTACGCCACAGGTATCAGTCGCGAGGGCGAAATCCTCGACCTGGGTGTGAAGTACGGCGTCCTGGAGAAATCCGGTACGTACTTCCGCTTCGGCGAAGAGACCCTCGGCCAGGGTCGCGAAACTGCTCGTTTGTTCCTGATGCAAAATCCTAAAGTCACCGAGGCAATCGGTCAGGAGATTATTAAGGCCGCATTGATTGGATAGTTCCTTCGTACCTTCGGAGTGCCCTGCTGAGGAGACAAAGCACGGCACTCTTTTTGTTCTCGAGACAGTAAAAAGTTTCCCACAAGTTTTCCACATCTCTTCCTCAGAGGAAGCCCCACTCTCGATAATTCGCAAGGAGTTCACTCTGGATTAGAATCGCTCTATCCCTAGACTTCCACTCCTGTCATGACTCCCGCCCCCGTTGCTTCGCCGGCTGCCACCACGTCCTTCTTGGAAGGTCAGCCACACAGCACAGAGGCAGAACGCACGGTCCTTGGAGCTATTCTGTTGGATCCCGACGCCATCATCAAAGTGAGTGACCTCTTGAAGGCAGATGACTTTTACGATCCCGTCCATCGTTTGATTTACCAGGCGGTATTGGAATTGCACGAACGCCATGAGGTGATCGACTTCGTCACGGTTAGTAGCAAACTGGCCGATGCCAAGCGTGTACAAGAAGTAGGAGGAACGGCGTTTTTGGCAGAATTGGCGTCCTCCGTACCTACGTCGTCACACGTGTATCAGTATGGCCAGATCGTCAAAACCAAAGCTGTGCACCGCCGCATTATCGAGGCCGGTCAAAAGATCACAGGTTTTGGATACGAAATCGGGAAACCCGTAGGTGAGCTGCTCGATAAAGTCGAAAAAACCGTATTCGAAATTACGAACACGTTCATCAAAGAAAAGTTCGTGCACATCCGCGAAGTGTTGGATGCTCGCTACGAAAAATTTGCCGAAATGCACGAGTCCAAGGACGACACGAGTGTGAAGGGTGTGCCTACCGGGTACATGGGGCTCGACCAAAAGCTCTCGGGTCTACAACCAAGCGATCTCATTGTCCTCGCCGGTCGCCCGTCCATGGGTAAGACCGCACTCGCACTGGGCATCGCACAGAACGCCGCCATTCGCTACCGCAAGTCTGTGGGCATCTTCTCTCTGGAAATGAGCAAAGAGCAGCTGGTGGACCGTCTGTTCGCATCCATGCTTGGCGTGGACAGCTGGAAGCTCCAGCGCGGCAAACTGGACGACAGCGACTTCCAGAACATGGGGCCCATCATGGATGAACTGAGCAAAGCGAACATCTTCATCGATGACTCCGTTGCTTCTTCGTTGCCAGAGCTCCGTGCCAAGGCACGTCGTTTGCAAATGGAACATGGTTTGGACTTGATTGTGATCGACTACTTGCAGCTGATGAGTACCGGGAACGACCACTACGTAGGCAACCGCGTGCAGGAAATCTCGGAGATTTCACGCTCTCTTAAGCAAATTGGCCGCGAATTGCGCGTGCCTATCTTGGCGCTCTCGCAGCTGTCTCGTGCGGTCGAAAGCCGCCCAGGAAATATTCCGCAGCTCAGTGACCTGCGCGACTCCGGTTCCATTGAACAAGACGCCGACGTGGTGCTGATGATGTATCGCGAAGATTATTACGAAGAAGACAGCGATCGTCCGGGCTTAACCGACATCTACGTGCGCAAGCATCGTAACGGTCCCACGGGTCGCGTAGAGTTGATGTTCAAGCGTGAGCAGATGCGCTTCTACGACGTCGACAAGTCGCAGAGCAAGTCTAGGCCGCAGGATGATGAGTAGGCCGATTGTGTGGGATCATTTGTGTACTTCTCATCACTTTTCGCGCTCGTCATTCAGGAGTAGTCTTCGGGTCTATGGATCCACTCACCGCTCTCCCCCTCGTACGTCCAGAAATCAGCCTCGTGGCTATTCTCGGCTACGCCATCTTTGCGTTTCTCTTGGGCCTCGCGCTCACGCCATCGTTCGTGAAGTTCTTGCGCAAGAACAGCTTGGGTAAGCAACTGCGTGTGGAGACCGTCGACGGTCGCGATCCGACGATTTTTCGCCAATACCACGAGAAGAAATTCGGCACACCCACCATGGGCGGATTGCTCATCTGGGGTTCCATCATTCTCACGGTGCTGTTCTCTCGCTTCCTGTCGTATACCGGTGCCGTCGAAACCTCTCTCTTGCAACGTGGACAGGTGTACCTGCCGCTCTTCGTGCTCTTTACCATGGGTATTTTGGGCGCATTGGATGACTATTTGAATATTGTCAGTGGCAGCCCGGAGCGCACGAAAGAAGCCATGCCCGCTATCAAAAAATTCTCGCTTTTGGGCGGATTCCTTACGCTTCTCGCCGTCTTGGCATTGTTCCTCTCTGGCGGATTCACGTTCCAGCCGCTCTCGGATACCGGCAAAATCACGCTCGTCGCGCTGATCGTCGTGTTCGTCGTCTTGCTCGTGACGCTCCGTACCGGCGCAACGGTCTTGAGTGATTTGTTCCAGCGCATTGTGGTGGCTCAGGGGAAAAAGAAAGGACTCGGCGTGCTTCCGAAAATCACCTCACTCTTGGTGATTTCCCTTGTGGGAGCGCTCTGGTTCTACGGAAAACTGGGTTATGACTCGGTGTTCATTCCTTTCTACGGCGATGTGCACGTAGGCATGTGGTACATCCCCATCTTCATGTTCATTCTCGTGGGCACAGCCAACGCCGTGAACGTCACGGATGGTTTGGATGGTCTTGCGGGTGGATTGCTCGTAATTGCCTTTGGCGGATTTGGCACGCTCGCATACTTGCAAGGCTTGCACATCGTTGCAGGGTTCTGCGCTGTAGCCGTGGGTGCCGTCGCTGCGTTCCTGTGGCACAACGTTCCTCCCGCATTGTTTTACATGGGAGACACAGGGGCATTGGCACTCGGTGGAACTTTGGGCGTGCTGGCACTGATGACGGATCAAGTGCTGCTGCTGCCGCTGTTGGGATTTGTGTTTGTGATCGAAATGCTTTCGGTGATCATTCAGCTCACCAGCAAAAAGTTCCGCGGCGGCAAAAAGATCTTCCGCGCTGCGCCCATTCATCATCACTTCGAAGCGCTGGAATGGGGCGAAAGCAAAGTGACTATGCGCATGTGGATCGTGGGATGCATCATGGCGGTCTTGGGCGTGATCATCGGTTTAAGCGCCGTTCGGGACGCGAGAATGGCCAAGAATATGACCCAGAATCCTTCTTCCGTCATCAGCGCGCCTGCGCTATAGTTTTGGCCGTATGCTCAAAGTCGCTATCAATGGCTATGGACGGATCGGCCGCAACGTCCATCGCCAGTTCGTCGAGCGGTTTTCTGATCAAGTGGAAGTGGTAGGAGTAAACGCGAGTTCGGATGCCGAAACGCGTGCCTATCTCTTCAAGTACGACTCGCTCCATGGGAGATTCCCCGGGGACGTTGTTGTCGAAGGTGAACACTTCTTGGTGAATGGAAAAAAGGTCGCAGTGGTAAAAGAGCGTGATCCTGCCAAGTGCCCCTGGAAAGACTTGGGCGTGGATATTGTGGTGGAGTCCACCGGCGCGTTTGATCTGCGCGAAGAAGTTGCAGGGCATATCAAAGGAGGTGCACGCAAAGTGATTGTGACTGCCCCCATGAAAGACGACGTGCCCACGTTTGTGAAAGGCGTGAACGATGAAACCATGAGCAAAGACATGGACATCATCAGTAATGCGAGTTGCACGACGAACTGTATTGCTCCTGTCATCAAAATTATTGATGAAGCGTTCGGTGTCGAACACCTGCTCGTCGGTTCTGTGCATGCATTCACGGCTTCGCAAAACCTGCTCGATAACAAGCCGCAGGAATCCGGCGAATTGCGTCGCAGCCGCGCAGCAACGCTCTCGGTCATCCCCACCAAGACAGGAGCTGTGAAAGCCTGTGCTGCTATTTTCCCGCATCTGAAAGGCAAAATCGACGGCATGGCCTTCCGCGTGCCTGTTCCGACCGTCAGCTGTGCGTACATGGCCTTCTCGCTCAAAAACGCGACGACAGAAAAAGAAGTCCACGAAAAACTGATCGCCGCAGCACAGAGCAAAGCCATGCAGGGAATCTTGAGCGTGTCGAACGAGCAGTGTGTGTCGATTGATTTCCAGACCGATCCGCACTCTTCGATTGTGGATGCTCCTTCCACAAAAGTAGTGGATGGCACGGCACTGCAACTTCTCAGTTGGTACGACAACGAATGGGGGTATGCCATGCGCGTGACAGAGATGACTCTTCAACTTGCTTCTTTTCTCTAATTTCTCGCCTTTAAACGTATGTCCGAAATGCCTCCCGTTTCCAAGCGCGTCTCGCTGAACCAGCATTTGTTCGAGAGCGGTCACGCATCGGATGACCTGCGCCACTTGATCATCGATATCGCGCGCGCCGCGAAGTACATTCAGCGTGCCATTCGTACCACAGAGGCAGGTCTTGCGGGTTCCGTAAATCAATTTGGCGAGCAGCAGGTAAAACTCGATGTGCTCAGTAACGACATCATCAAGCACGAGCTCATCGAAAGTCGTCTGACGGCCACGTATATTTCCGAAGAAGATGATCAGGTGGTCGAACTCTCCAAAGACGCTCCCTACAGCGTCGTGTTTGATCCCCTCGACGGGTCTTCCTTGGTCGAGATTAACTTCGCCATCGGTTCGATCTTCGGCATTTACGAGGGTCACGATGTGCTCGGTCGCAAGCCACGCGAGCAAGTCGCTGCACTGTACTGCATTTACGGCCCACGCACGCTCCTCGTCTATAGCACCGGCAACGGTGTGCACGAGTTCATTCTCAACGATGTCGGCGAGTTCGTGCTCCTGCGCGAGAACCTAGGCATTGCCGACGATGGCAAAATCTTCAGTCCCGGGAACCTGATCGCCGTACTGGATACTCCGGGTTACAAGGCTGCGCTGGATCACTGGATCAACGAAAAAATGACGCTGCGATATTCCGGCTGTATGGCCTCCGATGTGCACCATGTGCTCAGCAAAGGCCAAGGTGTGTTCACGAATATCGGTGGCGCCAAGTACCCAGAGGGCAAACTGCGCTTGGTGTTCGAATGCGGACCATTCGCCTACCTTGCACACCAAGCAGGCGGCATGGCCAGTGATGGCACGCAGTTGATCTTGGATAAGAAGATCGAATCCGTCGATCAGCGCACGCCGATTATCATCGGGTCCAACAAAGAAGTGGAACGCGTGATCGAGTTGCTCAAGAAGTAATTATTGTTCCCAAAACGCTTGCTCCAGCGCTTTTGGCAGAACCTCATCCAGGGTAGCGCTGTTATCGGATTTGCGGACTTTGCCTTCCAATTGGTACACACGCTTCATGCTGCGGTAGGTACCCCAAGGGTAGTAGCGCGTTTCGCGTGGGCCACGACGAGGGCGATCCCCTTCTTTTTCGACACGCTCGGGCATCGCGAGTTTCTTCGGCTTATCTGCGGGTGTCCATTCCACAAGTCCTACCACTTTTTTCCCTTCAACATCGACGTACACTAGATCCGTATCGTCATACGTTTCTTTGGTCTGGGGCACGAAGGGGGCGTCTTTCGCAGTGTTCATGGTGATTATGGATACAGGCGGTGCTCCTCTGCTTCTGGCGCTGCAGGAGGAGGTGGGGGAGGAGGCGGAGCGATCGCCTCTTTCTTTTCTGGTGGAGCAGCGCTGTCTTCGGGGTGCCTAAAGAATCCCTGTGCTTGATCGCGGCGGTGTTCCTGGAAACGCAGGAACGCGTACAGAGCAGCAACGAGAGAACCAATGATGGTGATGTAGATGCCAAAGCGGATTTCCATGCGGGAGAATTCGAACGTAATGCGCGTGAGCACAGAGAGTGCAGCGAGTACCAACACGGCAGCCTGGCTGCAGAGGATGAGTCGCACCACATCGCGGTGGCGCTTGCGCACAATCACAGGGCCGCCGAGTGCTGGCACAATCGTGATGACGATCGTCGCAACGAGGAGCAAAAATACGCACAGTCCCAAGAAAGACGTGAAGAATCCAAAGCCCGAATACGAAGAGACTTCTTCTGTCCCCAGCCATTCTCCGGTCATCCATGGCATGAAGGTTCCGAAGATCGCAATACACACAAAACCGTTGAGGATTTTCTCCTCCAGGTCGAGCGCTTTGATGCTCTGTAGGATGCGGCGGAACATAGACCAGCAGTATAGCAGATGGGCACCTGCCAAAAGGCAAAATGCAGTCTGCCCTTCGCCTTGCGCAGAAGCGTCTGGATTATCCAAAAAGAAGTGCATCCTCTACACTTCCAGACATGTCTTTGTTAATCGATGCTCGCGAGGCGTGTGGTACCGCTCGTACCGGCAAGGGGCAGTGGGCTCGTGGATTCATCCACGAACTGGCGCGTGATAAGGAACAAGAGATTACATTGCTCGTTGAAGATCATCATTACACCGATTGGGTCATGGGGCCGAATGTCTCTGTGCGCCGCTTTGATCGAGGCATGTTCTGGCACTTCCGCGTTATCAACGCGATCCTCAAAAAAGAACTCACAGGCACGTATGTGAGCCCCACAAGTTTCTTAGTTCCGTTTTTCATGGCCAGGCGCATTCCTACGGTGGTGATTGTGCACGACATGATTGCCTTCCGTGGCGGCACACATGATCGCAAGGCTACGTTGATCGAACGGATGACGTTGGGCCGCGCGGTCAAATATGCACGCGTGGTGTGTACGATCAGCGAATCCACGCGCCAAGATCTTTTGGATCGCTACAAGTCGCTTGCACTCGATAAAGTCATTCCTATTTTTGCGGGATCCATGGCGTCACTCCCCGACCAGCGTTTTAGTGATGATCGTACGATCCTGTGCGTGGCCACGTTGTGTCCTCGCAAAAATCAGCAGCGACTCATCGAAGCATTCTTGCTCCTCCCCGAAGACCTTCGCGCCAAACACACGCTCGTGCTTTGCGGCAGCCGTGGTTGGCATGATGATCACATTGTGAAACTCGCACAGAACACACCCGGTGTGGAGTGGAAGGGGCACGTGAATGATGAAGAATATGCACACATGCTTTCGACCTGCCATGTCTTTGCCCTCCCCTCTCTGTACGAAGGATTCGGCATGCAGATTCTCGATGCGTTGCGCTTGGGCGTACCCACGCTTACTTCTGATCGCGGGAGCTTGAAAGAAGTTGCCGGCGAAGCTGCGGTGATTGTGGATCCATTAAGCATAGAGTCCATTGCGAAGGGTTTGGACAAGCTCTTGAGTGATAGCAAGCTCCGTAAGCACCTGGCAGAGGAGGGTCCAAAGCAGGCAAAACGCTTTACATGGGCCAATACCGTCGCCTTGTTCATGCAAGCCGTGAACGCGCTGTAGCGCTATACTCCAGCCATGCCCGCCTACAAGCGCATCGGCCTGACCGTGAAGTCCGAACTCGACCACCGCGATGAATCGTTGCAGATGGTTCTGCGCTTACTCGAACAACACGGGTGCGAAGTGTTTGTGGATCCCGAAAGGTGTCCTACAAAAGGACACAAGATACTGGGGTCGGGTGCTGCGATTGATCTGTTGGTTGTTTTGGGTGGAGACGGAACAATTTTGCGTGCCGTGCGCGAGAACGCGTTCTGCGGTGTGCCTATGCTCTCCATTAATCGTGGAGACCTAGGATTTCTTACAGAGCTCTCTTTGGATGAAGCTGAGTCCGCAGTCCCAGCACTTCTGCAAGGAAAAGGAGTCTTGGATGAACGCTCGCTTATCACTGTATCGATTCACCGTGGTAACGCAGTTGCTTCCACGCATGATGTGCTTAACGAAGCAGTGATTGCGCAAGGCAGCATTGCGCGTCTCGTGCATCTCAAAACATCTGTCGATAACGAGCCGCTCACCACGTATCGGAGTGACGGACTCATCATCGCGACTCCCACGGGATCCACGGCGTACTCCTTGGCTGCAGGTGGTCCCATCGTACATCCGCATCACTCAGCGCTGATTCTTACGCCTATTAACAGCCACAGCTTTAGCCAAAAGCCGCTCGTGCTTCCGGGCACCTCTGTTGTAGAGGTGGAAATCCTCGATCGTCCGACAAAGTACGCTGATCTGAACGTGATTTTGACGCTTGATGGACAAACATCTCTCAAGCTCGAAAATGCAGATCGCATTTCTGCGCGTACCAGCAAAACGACTGTGTCTTTCTTGCGCCGCAAACACGATACTTTCCTTGGCACGCTCCGTGGAAAGCTGCACTGGGGCGAAACGCTCAGCGCTTAAGAAAGTCGATCTGTTCTGTTTCACTCTCGAGAATCCACCCCGCACACTGCGGATGATTCTGTGCTGCTTCGAGAATGGCACGCGTCACACTCATGCCGTCTGCTCCGCCGAATAACGCCACATGCGGCTCGAACCCCGAGACCTCCTGTGCGAGAGATCGATCTTTGGGGATATACGGCGGATTGGTGACAATCAAAAACGGCTCTGCGAGATCCATCACGGGCTCCAAAGCATTCCCCTGTCGCCATTCCACTGTTGCATGCAGCAGCTCGGCATTTTCTTGTGCGAGGCTCAGTGCCTCGGCGCTCACATCTGTCCCGATGATCTTCATCTGTGGGAGCTCCAGTGCGAGTGTGACCGCCACGCATCCTGCTCCCGTGCCAATGTCGACGATGGTGTGGATCGCAAGCTCTGGTCGCAGCACATGACTCCATCCCGTGATGCCTGTGTCGATGGTGCGGGATTGTTCTTGTGGATGCTGCAAAAATTCCACGGCAAGTTCTACGAGTGATTCCGTGGGACTCCGCGGAATAAGCGCGCGTGCATCGGTCTTGAACATGCGGCCGTAAAATTCGACCGAGCCCAGTACGTATCCCATTGGCTCCCCTGCCCTGCGACGTTCGATCATGCGGGTGGTGGCCACGGCTTCGTCTGCCGTCAGAACGCGCTCGGGGTGCGCGAGAATTCCTGCGCGATCCAGCCCCAGGCTGCGCGCCACGAGAATTTCCGCTTCGTTGCGAGCCAAGGCCGATCCTTTGAGGACGTCATCAATGGTCATGTCCATGTATCATGGGGGCTGCTCCACCTCTTTGTCACGTGAAGATCCTATGAGTTCCAAAGCCTTCACCATCGGAATCGACGCGCGGTTTGCAGACACGGGAACCGGCCTGGGCCGTTACACCCGAGAGCTGGTGACGCACATGCTCACACAAAAACCTAATGGAGTACGCGTGGTGTTGTTCGTGAAGGACGCGCATGCGCCGTGGCTTTCGCACATTCCTAAAGAGCATGTGCAGATCTCGGTACTCAACTCTCAGCACTATTCATTTTCCGAGCAGATCTTTTTCCCGATTCTGATCAAGAAGAGTGGCATTGATCTTCTGTGGAGCCCGCACTTCAATGTGCCGTTCTTTTGTCCGGTGCCTTTTGTCGTCACCATCCACGACCTCATTCTGCATCGTTTCCCCAATCAGGCTTCGTCGCTCAAAAGAATTGCGTATCGCATTCTCTTCAGCCGCGCGGTCCGCAAAGCCAAGTCCATTATTGCGGTGAGTCATTTCACGGCATCCGAAATAACGAACGTCTACAGCAAGCAGATTGCGCACAAGATCCACGTGATCCCCCAGGGTGTTCCTCAGGTTTTTCACCCACTCACTCCCACAGAAGCGGCCATCGTACTCGAGCGTTATGGCATCAGTGAGCCATTCTTCTTGTATGTCGGAAATGCAAAAGAACACAAGAATCTTGCTCTGTTGTTTGATGCGTTCGAACAGATACAAGATCCATCTGTGTCACTCGTGCTGGTGAGCGGTGGGAAGGAACTTGAACTGCTCATGCTCCCTCCGCGCACGAAAGTTTTGCGCGAGGTTCCTGATGATGACTTGGCACGATTGTATGCACTCGCAACCGCTCTCGTGAGTCCGTCGCTGTACGAAGGATTCGGTTTGCCCATCGCCGAGGCCGCAGCCTGCGGTTGCCCCGTGATTGCCGTGCGCGGTTCTGCCGTGAGCGAAGTTGCCCCCAAGACCGCGTGTCTTATCGCGCCAAAATCCCAGGAACTTGTGCACGCTCTCCTGCATCCTCCTGTACGCTCATCTGCCCTTGGTCAGAGAACGCAGCGCACCTGGGAACAAGTCGCGAGCGACACACTCCGCATTCTCCTTTCTTCTTTATAGACTCCATCCACTCTGTGCTCGGCCATGTCCTCCGCAAGCGCGGGCTCGAACGCGAAGCCCGTGCCTCGCAGGCCGTCTTTGCCGCCGACCGCGTGTTGGCAGAGATCCTCCCCCAGTTCGCTCCCCTCCTCCGCGCCAAAAGCTGCAAGCAAGGCACACTCGTGATTGCAGCCGAACATTCCATTGCTGCCCAGGAATGCCAGGGAAAGCTCCAGGACCTGCTTTCGGCACTCCATATGGATTTGGGCGAAGGAATTGTTTCAGAAATCAGAATCATCAGATCGTGACCGGTGCCTCTACAGGTGGTCATTTTTCGACTTGCAGGCAAGTTATGGTTTCCCTACACTCTCTCCACTCTCCTTTTGGAGGAATCACTTCTTATGCTCGTTATTCGCTTACAGCGCACAGGCCGCGAGAACACCCCCACGTACCGTCTGGTCGTGGCCGAGAAAGCACGCCCTGTAAAAGGCAAGTTCCTTGAGGTTCTTGGCCACTATTTGCCAGCACGCAACCCCGCTATTTTCGAACACGAAGATGAGAAGATCGCCGCATGGGTCAAGAAAGGTGCCATCCCTAGCAACACGGTCGCCCGTTTGCTCAAGAAGGCTGGCATGAAGGACATGGACAAATTCATCGTCACCTACAAGAAGCAGGTCAGCAAGAAGGCTCCTCCTCCAGAGGCTGCAGCCCCAGCTGCTCCAGCACCTGCAGCAGAAGCTGCTCCAGCCGCAGAAGCTCCGGTAGAAGCACCAGCAGAAACACCAGCAGCATAAGTTCCAAGGAGAACGTACCAAGTGCCAAGTGATTTTTACGTGTCTTGGAACTTGATTCTTGGCACTTGGAACTTCCCTTCGTGGGGTCTACACTACTAACCAACATGACTGATACCGCTCAGGAAATCACGGGTTTGCCTTTCATCCGCTACGTCCTCGAAAATCTTGTGGAGGACAAAGAGGAGCTCTCGGTCGATGGCCGTATCGACGAATTGGGCGTGCTCATCACGGTCAAAGTGAGTGAGCGCGATATGGGCAAGTTGATTGGCAAGGGCGGCCAGACAGTCAAAGCACTTCGCACTCTTTTGCGCATTCTGGGCGGCAACGCCTCGCAGCGCGTGAACTTGAAAATCCTCGAGCCAGGAATGGCTTAAGACTTTCCTTCTCTTACTTCCCCCACTCTTCATGTTGCAGCAGCTCCTCGAGGATGGCAGTCCCATTCAGATCGTCGCGACGTTCATCGCGCTCGCTCTGATCGTGGCCTCCTTCCTGTGTCTCATTTTTATCATCATCGGCGGAATCACGTTCATCCTCTCTGCCGGTAACGAAGACAAGATCAAGAAGGCCGTCCACACGATCCGCTTTGCGATCATTGGACTCTTCGTCACGTTCATCGCGTTCTTCGCTGTGTCGTGGCTCAGTAAGATCCTGGGTATTCCGTTCGAATTGAACTTCTCCATGATTCTCCAGCTGATGCAGGACATCATGACGTCCCTTGGCTAAATC
>CAZDEA010000017.1:0-2042 GCA_964504485.1 uncultured Candidatus Peribacteria bacterium
CCTGATTGTGGCCCGGTAGCTCATCGGTAGAGCGCTGCCCTGAAGAGGCAGGCGTAGCCAGTTCGACTCTGGCCTGGGCCACCACAATGCATTCTCGATCACTCCGGCATCCTCCGGAGGATCGCTTTGGCGATTTCCATGACGACGGTTACGGATGCACCCAGGACAATCGCAACTCCCCACTCCCACGCTGGCAAGTAGTACGTGTGGAATGCTTCGTGGAAGAACGGAATGTAGATGATCGCGATCAGCAGGAGAATCTCCCAGAACACGGCCAAGTTGAGCCACTTGTTCTTAAATGTGCCTTCGAACACACTCAGGCGATCGCTGCGGAAGTTATAGGCCTTAAAGAATTCCGTCATCACCAGAGTGACGAATGTCATGGTCATGGCTTCTTCTTTGCTGCGGCCAATCGAAAGCATGAACAGGAACAATCCCAAGTTCACGATCATCGACCAAATACCACCGGTCAGGAGTAGTGCGATCACACGCCTGGTAAAAATACTTCCACTGGCTTTACGCGGTGGGCGCGCCATCAAATCCGGTTCCGGTGGATCCAGTGCCAAGGCGAGTGCGGGTAAGCCATCGGTTGCGAGGTTGATGTAGAGAATTTGCACAGCAGAAAGAGGCGCAGGTACGCCCAAGAGTGCAGCAGCGGTCATCAGGAGAATTTCCCCGGTGTTACTGCTTAAGAGATACATCAGGTACTTTTTTACGTTGCCGAAAATCGCACGGCCTTCTTCGACTGCGGCAACGATGCTCGCGAAGTTATCGTCGGTGAGGGTCATTGCCGAAGCCTCTTTGGTCACGTCTGTTCCCGTGATGCCCATCGCAATGCCGATGTCTGCTTTCTTGAGTGCCGGTGCATCGTTCACGCCGTCGCCCGTCATGGCCACCACATGGCCACGTGCTTGCAGCGCAGAGATCACACGGAGTTTATGCGCGGGTGACACGCGTGCGTAGACCTCGATTGTTTCGGCGTCGTTCTCGAGCGTTTCATCGCTCATGGCTTCGAGCTCGGGTCCCGTGACCACAATCCCCTTCTTCACAATTCCCAGTTCGCGCGCGATGGCCTCGGCGGTCACGGGATGATCTCCCGTGATCATCACCACGCGAATTCCTGCGGTCTGGCATTTTTGCACCGCAGACTTTGCTTCATCTCTGGGCGGATCAATCATTCCTACAAGCCCAAGTAAGGTGAGCCCGTCCTCGGCGTTTTCGAGCGTGGCTCCATTTTTCTCGGCAATGCCGAGCACACGCAGTGCATCCTTGGCGAACATTTGTGCAGTGCCGAGAATTTCCTCGCGGCGTTCGGCTGTGAGTGGCACATCGCCGGTAGCGGTGCGCTCATGCGTGCACGAAGGCAGGAGCATTTCGGGCGCGCCCTTGGCGCAGGCAAATGTTTCGCTGCCTCGCTTGTGGATGGTCGTCATGCGCTTGCTTTCGGACGTAAACGGAATTTCGGCAATGCGTGGGAATTCCTCATCCAAGAGATCTTTCTGCAGTCCTGCTTTGGTTGCGGCAACCACAATGGCTCCCTCGGTGGGGTCGCCTACGATATCCCACTCCCCTTCTGCTTTATGCAGGCGCGTATCGGATGCCAAGGTCCCCGCTCTCAAAAAATCCATGAGTGCGGCATCGGGGCTGATGGGCTTTTCGTTTTCTTCGAAGGATCCATGCGGCACGTATCCCGATCCACTCACAGAGACCACACGCCCTGCAACGTACAACTTGCGCGCAGTCATTTCGTCGCGCGTGAGTGTTCCGGTTTTATCGCTGCAGATCACGCTGGTGCTGCCCAGTGTTTCCACTGCGGGGAGTCTGCGTACCAGTGCATGGCGCTTGACCATGCGTTGCACGCCAATTGCGAGCGAGATTGTCACCACCGCAGGCAGGGCCTCGGGCACCACCGCGACTGCGAGTGCAATGGCGAAGATGAAAATTTCCAGCCATGGTTCTCCACGGATTACTCCCAGCGTGGAGATGAGCAGCACAATGGCAAAGGCACCTTTGGCGAGTGTCTTGCCCAAAATGTCCAAGTT
>CAZDEA010000017.1:2142-6344 GCA_964504485.1 uncultured Candidatus Peribacteria bacterium
GCAGCACAATGGCAAAGGCACCTTTGGCGAGTGTCTTGCCCAAAATGTCCAAGTTTTTTTGCAGAGGAGTTTCTGTGGACTCCACACTTGCGAGCATGCCCGCAATTTTCCCGAACTCCGTCGACATGCCCGTTGCCGTAGCCATGGCAATGCCGCGGCCATAGGTAATGGCGGTGCCTGCGAAGAGCATGTTCCGTCTGTCGCCAAGTGGCAGTCCTGCGCTATCCAGCGTGCCGTGGTGCTTCTCTACGGCAATGGATTCTCCGGTGAGTGCAGCTTCATCGGCTTTGATGTTCACCGATTCAATGATGCGCGCGTCCGCAGGAATACGGTTGCCCGTCTGCAGTACCAGCAGATCTCCGGGTACAACGTCCTTCGAAGGGATTTGCAGTTCTTCGCCATCGCGCACAACTGTTGCCGTAGGCGAAGCCATTTTCTTGAGTGCATCGAGTGCTTTCTCTGCCCGGTACTCCTGAATAAATCCCAAAATGACGGCGAACAGCACAATGATCCCAATGGCAACGGCCTCCACCGTATGTCCCAGTACTCCCGAAAGACCTGCTCCTATAAGAAGGATCACAATCAATATATTTTTGAACTGCGCAAAGAGCAGCGCCCACGCAGAAATCTGCTCTGCTGCTTGCAGTTCATTTGGTCCATTGGTTTTCAATCGTTCTTCGGCAATTTTTGCAGAGAGTCCGTCACCCAAGTCGCTGCCAAAGAGTTCTGCGACTTGATCAATCTCCATGGTGTGGAAGGCGTGAGCCTCTGTGATGTGTTGCATGCAAAGAGCATGCCAGACTTTCGAAAAACGCGCATGAAAAGAAAAGGCGACTCTCGCAGGAGAATCGCCTTCGCCTTTTTATTCCTTGATTAGTCGTTCGACACATTCACGTCGATTTCATCGGGTTCAACGCCGTGCATGGCGTCAGCAGCGGGAACGCCACAGGCCTTTGCAGCTTCCTTGAAAGCCTTGCGTGCATTCTTCTGTGCTGTCCTCCATGTTTCGCGGGCCGTCTTTGCGGATTTGTGGAAGGCAGACCATGCAGCCTTAATTGCTGTGCGGCGAGCTGTGGCATCGGTGTTTGCCCATGCCGTTGCAAGAGCAGATGCGCGCGTGCTGTAGGCAGTGGTCATGCTTGCAGAGAAAGCAGCCCATGCGGAGCCAATAGCGGCCTCGCGTGTTTTGACTGCTGCACTGATGCAGACGGCATCAAATTTCTTGCCGTTCGTCTTTGCATCGTTGAACTTCTTCTTCATGGCATCCACGCGCATGGATCCATTCTTCTTCGAAGAACTGGAGCTTGAGCTGGACACGGAACTCTGCGCAGAGCTGGAACTTGTGCTGGATACCGAACTACTGGACGTGGAACTGCTCGAAGAGCTGCTTGAAGAAGAGCCATTGTCATCGGCGAATGCCGGAAGAGCGGATGTCATGGCCATCGTTGCCGTCATCGTCGCGGCGAGGAGTTTTCCGTACTTCATACGTAAAAGGGAGAAAGAAATAGAGTGACACAATTCATCATAGACGCAGGCTCTTGGTCTTCGTTACCACAGATGCGTTGCAAATACCGATTCTTATGTTGAAGATTATTTCTTCCGTGGAGTCATCAACCACGTGCGCATACTGTTCCATGCGCTTATCGTCGTTGTTTTCACCCAGTGGCTGCTTTCTTCTATGGGAGTGCACATACGTGGCGTGCAGCGTTTATTCATACAAACAGCAGAGGAAGCGCATTCGCTGCTTACTGTGCAGGAGCGCATGTTCATTTGGCACAGCAAATTCACACCACCATAGAGAGTCACTCCTACAATCAGGATGACAGCCGCAATCAACGTCGTTCGTAGTGCCCAGGAATCCATAGATGTATCGTACGCTTGTCTTTGTCGGAGCGAGGTCGCTGAGAAACGAAAATGTGGGGAAAGACGAGGAAGGTACTGGCGTGTGCAGAATGCCAACGGTATGATCGCGAGCGAACCTTTCCCACTTTTTTCATGTCCACCATGACAGATAGTAGTTCTCAGAATAACCCGTGGTTCGCCGTGTCCATCGGTCTCATGGGTCTCATCCTTGGTTTTAGTATCGCTTCCTTCACCGGAACGAGTTTTGGTTTGCGCGCTGCAGGCACAGGAAACAACGGTGCGCCCAGCGTCCCAAGTGTTCCAAACGTGCCCAGTGCACCAGAAGCACCAGAGGCTCCCGTTCCAGATGTCTCTGCAGACGATCACCTTCGTGGTGGTGCCAATGCACAGGTAACCATTGTGGAGTACATGGATTTCGAATGTCCGTTCTGTCATCGCAACTCCGAAACACTCAAGACCGTTGTGAGTACGTACGGCGACAAGGTTGCACACGTTGTGCGCCACTTCCCTCTTGATTTCCACGCACTCGCAATGCCGTATGCACGCGCATCTGAGTGCATTGCTTCGTTGGGTGGTAACTCTGCCTTCTGGAAGTTCTACGATGCCGTCTTCGTTCCCAATGGAGCGGATTCCATGTCCGAGGCCAAACTGCCAGAAATCGCCAAGAACATCGGCATCAATGCAGCCAAGTTCGACGATTGCTATAAGAGCGGACAGTTCGACGAAAAAATCAAAGCTCAGCAGGCTGCTGGTGTTGCCTCGGGTGTAAACGGCACGCCCGGCATTGCCATCGTCAACAACGCTACCAAGGAACAGACGCGCCTCCCAGGTGCTGTTCCATTTACGGACTATCAGGCTGCGATTGACGCATACTTGGGTCAGTAATCTTTCCCCTTTGCCATCATGAGACGCCCCTCTGCTTACGCACTCCTCGTTCTGCTTCCCGCACTTCTGGCTCTCCAGAGCTGCTCGTGGCTTGGCTCCTTCACAGGAGGATCCACCGAAAGCACGGAGTCCTCATCTTCTTCCTCTGAAGAGACGCTCTCCCGGTATACCGATGTGTCGTTGCAGGGGGTTGTATGGTTGCAGCCGGGTGCCAGCGATGCGTACGAGCTTCGCACTCCCGGTGGCAGCAGCTTTGCCCTGGTGAACGGTACCTACGATTTTGCAGAGTACGATGGCAAGGAGGTCGAGATCTCCGGTTCGTTGGAAGAGAGTCTGGATGGAACGATTCGTCTTCTGACTGTTCGTGAATTGACCGAAGTAGTTGGTGATTCTTCCTCCAGCGAAAGTTCTTCGGAAGTCTCGTCCGAGAGCTCTTCTTCGAGCGTGTCCTCAGCTTCGTCCCAGGCTGTTTCCAGCATGGCTTCTGCGGCATCCTCGAAGATTTCCAGCGCTGCGAAGTCTTCTTCCTCTGTTGCTGTTTCTTCCATCAGCTCCGTGGCATCCAGTTCGGCAGGTTCCGATGTGATGTCTGCAGAGTGGAAGGCACGTATGCAAAAAATGGCCAAGGCTCGTGGACCAGAAACATGGACACAGCAGTATTGCTCGTCCCACGTGGGCGTGTGCTTCCCCGTACGTTCGGATTACTGGTACCGCTCGTTTGGAGCCAGTGCCGGCAGTCTGTGGCACGTGGAATTGAACTCCGAAGATATTCTGAACTTGGGTGACGGTCCTCTGGTGGTAGATCTTGTCTCTGGTCGTTTGGAAGGTGAACTGACCGACGGACTCATCCGCGAGGCAGATGGTTCGGTGTTCGGCTACCGGGCTTGGACCAATAATCGCTACTTCCGCGTGAGTGCGCCTAAGGAGCTTCGCGCTTCGGTCGAAATCATCACGAAGGGTATCGCCCCGTACGAGACTCCTGCTCCCTGAGCACATGGAAACCCCAGCCGGCGCTTCTTCTCCGGCTTCTTCTCTGCTTACTCAAAAAGCAGCACCTTGGGCGAAGTCCGCGCGCGCCTATCATCCTCTTGTCGATACACTCGCGATTTACGCCGGGTGGCTCTTGGCGTGGTACTTAGGCATTGTGTCGCTCACGCAACTTGCACAGCTACGTTCACTCGATATCTTCCCAGGATTCTTTTACGAAATCGTCGCTTCATCTTCGTTGTTCCTCGCCGCGTTCGCGTGCTTTCTCTTTCTCTTGGGTAGGTACGTGTACGGGCTCTTGGGACGGAGATTCTTTGTAGGTGTGATCCTCGTGATCGTCGAAATTGCCGCGTTTGCGTTGTACTACATTAACATCGTCTAACGAGGCGCGGTGCTTCGCAGAAGATCTGTTTTACAGACCCAACTGTTTGCGGATCTCTTCCGCCTGTGCCTGTTCCTGATCCTTG
>CAZDEA010000017.1:6444-16716 GCA_964504485.1 uncultured Candidatus Peribacteria bacterium
TCGCTGTGCTTCTGCTCCAAGCGCATCAACTGCTGCAAGTGCTTGGGGGAAAGCTCGCTGAACTTCCTGCGCTCATCATCGAGGATCTTCTGCAGTTCATTGATCTGGAATTGGCTCAGTTTAGGAATAGCCTGGATGATTCTCCACTTTTCATCGCGCGTGAGCGAAATGCTTCCGCGCAAAAGGGTGAGGAACTTCTGTTCGTCGAAAGTGGTTTCTGGGTGTGCAGGGATCGTGATGTGCTCATTGGCCAACTTTGTGGCGAGAGATCCAAAACGATAATCCTTTACTTCGCCAAGCACGCGAAGATCTTCATCATCAAAGCCCATCTCCTTGGTGGCAACGGTGCCTACTGGTGGAGGTGGTGGGCCGGAATCCTGAGGAATCGCACTGTCATCTTGCTGACCTGCTCCCTGCGCACCGCCCTGTGCGGGTGGTGGAGGTGGAGGTGCACTAAATACCTGCGTGGGGTCGAGACCGCCATCAGGAACGGGATCGCCGGGGCGAGGAGGATTTCCGCCAGTGGTTGCTTGATCTGCCATAGGGAAAAGAATGCCAAATCAGTCTACCAAGCGTCCTTGCGAATACAATGGCTTTCTTACACCACAAATGCCTTCCCCGCATCTTCTCTCGTAATTCCCAAAGCCTTTTCGGCTGCTCTGCGTGCACGGACAATCAAGTCCGGGTCCAGAAGCTCACTGAGTGTTCCTTCCGGCAGACCACTCTGGCGAATACCCAAGAGCTCCCCGGGACCACGCAACTTCAAATCTATTTCTGCGAGGAGGAATCCGGAGTCGTGTTCTTCCATGGCTTTAAGCCGCGGCGAAGATGCTTGCTGTGCCGATGTGGTAAACAGGAAGCAGTAACTCTTGGCGTCGCCACGACCAACTCTTCCGCGCAGCTGATGCAACTGCGACAGGCCAAATCGCTCTGCGCCTTCGATGATGATCACGGTGGCGTTGGGAATATCGATGCCCACTTCGATCACCGATGTCGATACCAAGATATCGAACTCACGTTCGCGGAAGCGCTTCATGATGTCTTGTTTTTCGGGCGAGGGCATTTTGCCGTGCAGCACCGCAATGCGTCTGCGCGGAAAATCCTCACGAAGACGTTTTGCTTCTTGCTCCACATTTCTCACTTCATCCAAGTCTTTGCTTTCGGTAATGAGCGGACAGATCACAAATACCTGTCTGCCTGCTTCGATTTCGCTATCGATAAAATACTCGACGGTCTTGCGTTCCTTTGGTGGTACCACCGTTGTGGCGATCACTTGGCGCTTGCCGGGTTTTTCGAGCAGTACCGAAAGATCATGGTCCCCGTACGCGGTGAGTGCCAAGGTGCGCGGGATGGGAGTCGCGGTCATCGTGAGGAAATGCGGGCTGCCTTTTTCGACCAGTCTCCTGCGTTGATCCACACCAAAGCGATGTTGCTCATCCACAATCACCAGCCTCAGGTCCTTGAACTGCACACTGTCTTCGATGAGTGCATGCGTGCCGATGATCACATCGACGGTGCCGGCAGCGAGTCCTTGCTTGATGTCGCGTGCGTCGGGCGCAGGAGTGGAACCTGTGAGAAGTCGCACAGAGGGCAGCATGCCGGATGTCTTCTGCTCTTTTGCAGCAGCGGTATGGAAGTTCAGGAGTAATTGCGTGATGCCGCGAGCATGTTGCTCCGCCAGAACTTCTGTGGGCACCATGAGTGCGCACTGCCCGCCGTGGCGCAGAACGTTTGCCATGATGGCTGTAGCTACGAGCGTCTTGCCTGATCCCACGTCGCCTTCCAAAAGGCGGTTCATGGGTATGGGTTTTTCCATGTCGCGGAGAATTTCGTAAATCGCGATCTTCTGGCTATTGGTAGGAGTGAACTTGAGTGTGGCGAAGAACGCTTTGATCAACTCGATATCCATAGGAGTCTTCAGGCGTTCCTGTGTTCCCATCTGCCAATTCTTCCGTCGCTCAAGTGCTTCTGTTTGCAGCGCAAACATGCGTTCGAACGCCAAGCGTGCACGAGCGCGGGCAACTTCTTCGCCGTTCGCCGGAACGTGCAACATGCGAATCATCTCGGCCCGAGTGGGGAGATGCTCTCCTTCCACGATATCGGGGGTGAGGGTCTCGGGTATCAGCGGAATAGCTTCTTGCACGAGTGCCATTTTTTCGCGCAGCCACTTGGTACTGAGGACATCGTGTTGCGGGTAGATGGGCACAAGCCTCCCGGCGTGGATGAGCGGACGATCCCCTGCCTGCTCAAACGTAGGGCTCATGAACTGCAACTTTCTTCCATTGGCCGTGATCTTCCCTGTGAGTGCGACCTCCTGGCCATCGGTGAGCATGCGTTTGATATGCGGCTGATTGAACCAGATGACTTCGACGGTCTCGCCTTCTCCATCGGTAAATGCCCCTGTGACCAGTTGCTTGCCTGTGCGCGTGCGCACGAGCTTCAAACGTGTCACCACACCGCGAATGGTTACCTTTTCGTCCAACGGGGCACCCTTCACCGTCTGCATGGTGCTGAGATCTTCGTGGGAACGAGGCAAATAGAGGAGCAAATCCCCTACCGTTTCCATTCCCAAGCCCGAAAGGGCTTCCAAGTACGGTTTTGTGGTTTTCAGGACGGCGGAAAGCGGCGTACGCAGATCCATAGAAGGAGTATGCGCATGTCCCACCGAAGACACAAAAGAGTCGCGTTAAAACGGTCGGAAAAAGTTCAAACTGAAGGGAAATCCTTCAATAGGCTCTATGGTAAGCCATTTTCCAATGGTTGCTAAAAAATGCTAAATGTTCTATAATATTCATTAGGCTTTTTACTTATCCCCCAAAACGCCTATGGCTAACACCCACACAAAACTGCTCGCTGGAGCCTTCTCCGTTCTCGCGGTAGCGCAGTTCTTCATGGTTTCTGACCTCTCGAAGCAGGTCACCCTCTATACGGAGAACGCCACGGCATCCATCATGGCTGCTGTAACGCCGGTCCGCGTGCGTTTGTCTGAGTTGCCGTACGACGATCGTACGAATGCTCGCATCATGCAGATGCAGAAGATGCACTCTGCCGCTCCTACTCGCACCGTCAAGCCTACAGGCTTGAGGGCTGTGAAAGGTCCTGATGGCCGTCAGGTGAATGTCCTCATCAAGAGGGCAATGCACCAGAATACAGACACGACGGAAAATTCCGTAAAGTAATTCCGTCAAACACCAACACAAACACGGTACTCCTACGAGACCGTGTTTTTTTGTGCACGGTGTACCAAGAATTCTTCCTGCGCAACCCAGAGGAATAATACCAATGTTGCGAGCACGCCTTCACTCGTGATGGAGTTCATCCAGGTGACCGTACGCAAGAGTGCAAGTACCAACAGCACAGACCCGCCTGCGAGTCTCACGCGCGGAACAAGCAGCGCACAAGTGCTCACAAGTGCTGCCCACCAAACTCCTACCCAGCAGAGTGCTCCGATGTACGTAGAAGAGAACCAGAGAACCATGTGCTTCCATACGATGGAAATCGACATCACATCCGCTGCCAAGTGCGCACGCTGCCACGCGACCGAAGAGAGCCATGGGTCGCCCATCAGGTAGCGGTTATGTACAAAGAGCGCAGCCCACGCAAAGAGTGCGCCCGTGAGCACATGCCATGCACGGCGATCAAATGAGCCGTCTGCTTTGCGAAGAATAAAATAGAGACAGACCCAAAGGGACCCTCCGACGAATTCGTTAAAGTTGCGATGATGGAACGTGCCCAGAAAAATATTCACCTGAATGATCGCCAACAGCCAACCTGCCAGTCGCGTGCGCGTGTTCATCAGCAGGAGTACGGCAGGGATCGCTTGCAGCGCCGTTGCAGAAGCTTCCAGGATTACTTCGCCATAGGGCAGGCTCATCAGCCAGAACATCAGCGACCGGTACCACAGGGGTGGCAAGTTCATGCTCACCCAAAAATTAAAATGCCCGCGCAGTGTTTGATCATGGTCCCAGAAAAAACTCTGAATCTTGTACATGGCTGCCGCCAAGAAAAAGAGCGCCATGAGAGCCTGGGCGATGCGTACCCATCCGTGCGTTTGGATATGCCTGTGGATAGCGGCAAAAAAGGACATCATGGTCGCACAAACCAATGGAATGCAGATTGATCGGGTAGGGCGCAGACGTCTTGCTTGCCCACGAGAAATTCTTTGCGGAAGTACGGGAACACGGATGCTATCTGCATGTTTTTCGGCGAAGTCTTACCACACCAGCTGCGCGCCCAGGCAACGCACGTGTCTGCACGGTGCATAGGCGGGAACCATACGAGCCGCCACGAGGCAATGTCGCCGGCGAGGATGCGTTCCACTTGTCCTGTGCGTCCCCTCTCATCTGCAGAAGTCGTTTGGACGTCCGTTGTCTCCACTGAGCACCATCCGTCTGTGTACATGCCCCCCCACTGCGTAAAAAATTGCAGTCCCATGACGCGTGGGATCATCAAACACAGCGTAATCGCCAATGCCATGCTGCCAAGAAAAATATCCCATCTGGACATGAATTGCAGAGTACAACCTTGGGAACGGTTTTTGTATGGTTGATACAGAAAGACGTGTTTTGCTCACTCAAGAGAGCGTATACTGAACGGCATGACAGACCTCACTTCTCTCTACGACGAGCACAAAGACCTCTCCGATGCCGATGCCGCAAAGGCTGGTAAGCCGGTTGCGGGGAGCATGGGTGATGAGCACACGAACTTCGTCAAACTCGTTTCGCAATTGGTTACCTCCGAAGAGATTAATCCGTTCCAGCCCGAAACCTTTTTCCATACAGACATCTACGCTGCGCTCCCCGCAGAAGCAAAGCAGCAGGTGGATCTCGCAACGATCAACATTGCTGATCTCCTCAGGCACGTTGCGGATTTTTACCTGAGCAAAGAAACACCCAATGCGAGTCCTCAACTGGAGAACATGATTGAGCAATTGTGGGTGATGAAAGAGCGCGTGGAAAAGCAGTACGGGGACGTGTACAAATTTTAATTATGAAAAAAGAAAGAGGGAGTTCAGAGAACTCCCTCCCTAGATCTGACGTCACAGGGCTTCTCCGGTCTGTTGGTCAGATCTATACATTCGATAGATCATCAAAGGTTCTTGTCAACGAGCGATCCAGTGAATGCGAGAATCGCCCTTCCACCAGGTCATTTGGCGTTTGGCATATTGACGTGTTTTAGCGCTGATGAGCTCCGCCAGTGCTTCGCGATCTACGGTTCCCGATTCCATCGCCGCGACGATTTCGCGGTAGCCATGACTGATCATGGCGGGGTCCATGGGGTCATAGCCAGATGCCATCAATGTTTGTACTTCTTCGATCCATCCGGATTCCAGGAGCTCGCGCGTACGCTCGTTGATGCGCTTTGTTCGCTCCTCAGGTTCTTGCGAGAGACCGTACAAAAAAAGATCGTACGGGCACGAGTGCTGCGTCTTTACGTTGGCGAGCGGCTTGCCCGTGGATTCCACAATCTCCATCGCGCGAATGAGATACATTTTGTTGCGTCGCTCAATGCCCGCGGCTCCATCTGCATCCAACTCCTGTAACTTCTTCCAGAGTGTGAGACCTTGATCAACGTCATAGGCGTCACTCAATGCTTTTCGTTTTTCGGGGTCGACCGCATCCACAGGTTCCAACCCATCGATGATGGCACTGATGTACAGCATGGAACCTCCCACGAGCATGGGAATCACGTTCCTGCGGTGGCAATCCTCTATGCACTTCTCGGCTTCGGTTTTGTACCATGCGATGGTCACGGGATCTTTTCCGTCGAGAACATCGAGCAAGTGATGCACGACTCCCCTCTTTTCGGCTTCGGTGATTTTGGCCGTGCCGATATCGAACCTTTTGTAGAATTGCCGAGAATCGGCGTTGATAATCTCCACGTCTTTCCAGGGGAGCTGCCCGCCAAGGCAGAGGTTTTTGAGTTCCAGAGCCAGTTCTATAGAAAAGCTCGTCTTGCCACTGGCCGTGTGCCCCAGGATGACCAGCAGTGGTTTAGCAGAGTTCTTCAGAAGCGAGAGAAGCTCTTCTGTGCCGGAAATGTCAGGAAAAGTTTTCATGTGTCCTATGCAACATTCTGACCTCTAGACCAGTCCTCGGGAAGCGTAAAAAACGGTATAATAGTAGCGAACATTCATCTATTTCTCCCCGAAATATGCACCCCATGATCCAGTCTATCGCGAAGAATATTTCCCGTGGTCACACGACTCCACAGAACTTCATCATTCCTACGGTGATTGAGAAGTCACAATTCGGCGAACGCGCCTACGACATCTACAGCCGCTTGATGGAAGAGCGCATCGTGTTCCTCGGAACAGCCATCAATGATGACGTGGCGAACTCCGTGATCGCACAGTTGCTCTTCTTAGAAAAAGAAGATCCCAAGAAAGACATCACGCTGTATGTGAACTCTCCCGGTGGTCAGGTGACATCGACGCTCGCCATGTACGACACCATGCAGTACGTGCAGCCCGATATCTCCACCGTTTGTCTCGGAATGGCTGCATCCGGCGGCGCCGTGATTCTGATGGGTGGAGCCAAGGGCAAGCGCTTCGCACTCCCCCACTCCGAAATCATGATTCACCAGCCTCTCGGTGGTACCGAGGGTCAGGCAACAGATATTGCTATCCACGCAGAGCACATTATCAATACGAAGAACTTGCTCAACGAACTCATCGCGTTGCACACAGGCAAGAAGCTCGATCAGGTGAAACTCGATACAGAGCGCGATAAGTTCCTCAGCGCAGAGGAGGCACTTAAGTACGGCCTCATCGACAAGATTATCTCGCGTTAAGACAAGGTATCCCGGATACAAAAGAGGACCCTCGAGGGTCCTCTTTTTTTGTAATCAATGAGATGTTCGCTTACTTGCAGCAACCATCTTTGCAGTCGCCTTTGCAGGAACCGTCTGGACCGCAGACGCAGTTTCCCTTTTCTTTTCCGTCACAGCATTTCTTCGTCTCGCACTTGCAGAACGCTTTTACAGCGAACATGTACACGATCAACCACGTAAAGGCATTCACGGCACCGGGCATGGTGTCGCCCAGAGGCATTTCTGTGATGACAGACTTAAACAAGATGCCTGCAGGGATGGATCCCAATGCGATACCCGCTGTCCACACAGCGACCTTGGGGAACTTACCGATGACAAACAGCGCACCTCCAACGATCATCAACCCGGGGAGTACGTAGCCCCAAGCAGTACCGATCATGCTGAGCGTGCCCAAGCCATCACCTACGAATGCAGCAAAGTCTGCGACGGTTTTATAGTGAACGACACCAACGAAGAACAAACTGAGTCCAAAAAACACTCTCGTGAGCAGACGGGAGATCTCTTTAGGAGAAGACCAGCAACCGGATTTGCACATAAAAAAAATGGGGAAAAAAGTCACTCGTAGTGTTGCGGAGGACATGGTCGAACAAAAGATGTCCATTCCATACTTCTCTTTCTAGGCAATGCCGTCTCTCTCCCTATAAGATGCTCGTATGTTCACGCTCCAAAAGAGCACAGCACTGGGTCGTTCCGGAGTCCTGCACACGGGCCACGGCGATATCCCCACTCCGTTTTTCATGCCGGTCGGGACCTCTGGTGCCATGAAAGGCATTACGTTTGATCAATTGAATGCCCTTGGAGCAGACATTCTCCTGTGTAATACCTATCACCTGCACTTACATCCCGGCGAAGACATTATTGCGGCCGGAGGCGGGTTGCATGCATTCACGAGCTGGCAAAAGCCCATCCTTACCGATAGCGGCGGCTTCCAAGTATTTTCGCTCAAGAGCATTCGCAAAATTTCCGATGCCGGCGTGGAATTTCGTTCGCATCGCAATGGCGAAAAGCGATTCATCGGGCCCAAGGAAGCCATGGAGATTCAACACAAATTCGGCAGCGACATCATCATGTGTTTTGATGAATGCCCGCCCTCTACCGCCAAGCGCTCCGATATCCAAAAAGCGGTGGATCGTACGTTGCTGTGGGCACAGGAGTGTCTCAAGCGTCACAAGGAATTGATTTCTCAAGATGCGCATCCGGTAAAATTGTTTGGCATTGTCCAAGGTGGATTGGAGCGAGACTTGCGCCAGAAGTGCGCCGAAGAACTCATTGGTATGGGGTTCGATGGCTACGCGGTAGGCGGACTTGCTGTGGGAGAATCACCCGAAGAAATGTTTGGGGTGTTGCGCGATGTGTGCCCGCTCCTGCCCGAAGACAAACCACGGTACTTGATGGGTGTTGGGGATCTCGGACAAATCGAAAAGGCTGTGGCTCTGGGAATCGACATGTTCGACTGTGTGATGCCCATGCGCGAGGCACGTCATGGTCGATTGGTGCTCTCGGATGGCACGCACTTGCGCATCCGTCGTAACGAATTCAAAACGGATCATTCCCCCATCGATGCCGATTCCCCTTCTCCTTTAAGTAGGACACACACCAAGAGCTACCTGCATCACCTGTGCATCATTGGCGAACGCTACGGCGAAACCATCGCGTGCATGCAGAACATGGCGGTGACGCTCGATCGCATCAAAGATCTCCGAACGCGCATTCAGGCTGCGTAAAGATGGATCGTCAAAAAGCCCAGATACAGAAAGCTTTTCCTGTTAGGCCTTGATGCTCATCACTTCGACCTCGGTGAAACCCTGACGGTGACCCTTCAAACGGCGGTAGCGCTTGCGGCGGTGTGCTTTGACGACTCTGATCTTGTCGCCCTTACCGTGCTCGAGAACCTTCAATTCTACGGATGCACCGGATACATGAGGTGCACCGATCTTCACCGTGTCTCCGTCGCCGATCATCAACACCTTGTCGATGGTCAGCGTCTTGCCTGCCTCACCATCAAGTGATGCAACCTTGAGCTTATCGCCCTTGGAGATCTTTTCCTGGAAGCCAGCGATTTCGACTACGGCAAACATAAAGCCAGCAGAGTGTAAAGATGCTTGTGCCCAAGAGCAAGGGCTCATTTACAGGTTTTCTTCGTCCGCGTGGTCGAACAGCGGGGCCAAACGCTTATCCGGGATCACCCACATGAGTGCAACAAGCGAAAAGAGTGCGTAGGAAATGGAATAATGCACGAATGCAGCACCTATAGCGATACAGTAAAAGAACAGCGATGCCTTCCCTTTCCGGTCTTTGCGTAACGCCTTAGCAACTGCGGACTCCTGTCCCTCTTTCGCAATAATTCGCCACTGGAGCAGTGAGTAGGCCAGAGCAGCCATCAACAAGACGAACCCGTAGAGTGCAGGAGGCCACGCTTCGCCGTGGCTTTGGCCAACCCATGCCGTAGCAAAGGGAATCAGCGACAGCCAGAAGAGTAAGTGCATGTTCGCCCACATCACACTTGCAGTGATGCCTTCGGTGGCATGTAAAAGATGGTGATGGTTGTTCCAGTAAATTGCGAGATACAAAAAGCTCAGAACGTAACTGAGAAAAATAGGCACGAGCGGTCGCAGAGCCTCAAATGTTGCCTCGTGGGGCACATGCAATTCCAGCACCATGATGGTGATAATGATCGCAAACACTCCATCGCTAAATGCCTCTAGTCGTGTGGTTTCGGAGTGAGGAGAGGGCATGATGTTGGGAGCTGCAGAATAAGGTGGCTGGGGAGCATGGATTCGAACCATGGAATGGGGGCTTCAAAGGCCCCTGCCTTACCGCTTGGCGACTCCCCAATAGTGGACAAATAGTAGCGTGTTTTCGAAAAAAGAAACTGTGTGATTTCAACACATTTATCAAAAGAGATAATATCTTTATCGGCTGCCATAAGCCAAAAAGATAGAATTGACAAGTTTGCTTAACTACCTATAATGACATTCCTTTCTACTCCTCATACCCCCCTGTCGCTATGGCGACCCTTTCTCGCAAGTCCTTCGTGCGCGTGATCCTGGTGCAGCTCCTTGTAAGCACCTTCCTCGCCGGAGTTCCCGTTCCTGTCGTAGAAACGGCAAGTGCACAGGCTTTACCGCCGTGTGTGGCATTTACGCTTACAGGAAGCGAAGCTGGCCAATCGCGCACCATCCCCTGCGATGGAACGCTTTCGAACTATTCGAAAAATGACAACTTGATCACCGTGGTAAAACGCGGCACAAAAACAGCCATTGTGGCTGCTTGTGACGACGATGCGGTGGGCACCGTCACGGTGAACACTCCTATCTGTCGCTACCCAGAAGATAACGGAGGTGTGGTATGTGATTTCGATACAAACGCCGTTCTGGCTACAGGAAAGACGAGTCACCGCTGTCCCGATCTTTCGGGCGCACTCGTGAAGGTAAAGCAGGG
>CAZDEA010000018.1:0-6766 GCA_964504485.1 uncultured Candidatus Peribacteria bacterium
GTTCCTGTGCCCACACCAACCGTCACACGGCCTGTCGTGGAATCCACATGGAACAGCGGGTTGGAACCGCTGCCGCTGACAACGAGAGAGCGACCCGACATCGTTCCACGGACGTTGAGGAGAGGCGTTGCGGTTGCGGTGTGCGTGTTGCCGTTCTGGATCACGAGTGCGCCCGTCATGGTGTCGCCGGAGGTGTTGACATAGCGGGAGTCACCGATGGTGATCACGTTGCCGCTGCCGAAGGCGTTGGCCGTGGCGCAGGAGAGCACGCCGTTGCTGTTCGTCTGGAGAGCGGAGCAGGACGTGAGACCCTTGAGCGTGACGGTGCTCTGGACGGTGAGCGCTCCGGATGTGGTGAGGAGGCCGCTGACGTGGAGGCGGGAACCGGAAGTGGTGCCGAGGACGGTGAGAGCGCCGTTGAGACGGCTGGATCCTTCCACGATCAGAGATCCGCTCGTGGTGAGGAGTTGCTCTGCGTGGATGTGTGCGCCACTCATGGTGTTGAGTACGCGGAGGCCCAGAGTGTCGCGCGTGCCACCGGTCACGTTGATCACGAGTGCGCCGGTCATGGTGTCGCCGGATTGGTTCACGTAGCGCAGATCTGCCTCGGACTGGCCAAGACCAGCACCAGCTGTCTGGTCGGTTTCACACTTGAATCTCTGTGTGGTAGCGTCCCACGTAATCTTGTTTGCAGAGCCATCACAATCGGTGTTGAGCCCAAAGCCCGTGATAGTAGCACCGCTGAGCATGCCCTCGAGAACGATGGAGCCAGAAGAGCGGATGGAGCTGGAAGCATATAAGGTGGAACCCGACATCGTTCCGCGAACGTTGAGAAGAGGCGTGGATGTTGCGGTGTGCGTGTTGCCGTTCTGGATAACCAGAGCACCAGTCATCGTGTCTCCTTGCTTGGAGACATAGCGACTATTGCCGATGGTGATGACGTTGCCAGAGCCGAAGGAAGAGCTGCCGGAGCCACAGCTGAGTGTGCCATTGCTGTCTGTCTGGAGAGCGGAACAACCTGTGAGGCTGCGGAAGGTGACGGCACCGCGTGTGGTGAGTGCACCCGTTGCCGTGATGGATCCGTTGATGGTGAGTGCAGAACCGGAGATGGTGCCGAGAACGTCGAGCTTGGCCTTGGCAAGCGTCTTGGAAATCGCCACGTTGTTGCCGCTTGGTTGCATGATGATCGGCATGCCGTTGTAAGACTGCATGATGGCATTGCCGGTTGTATCGACACCAAGTGCAAGTTCACCGTACGTACCGCCCTGCTGGTAGTTGGTCACGCTGAAGTGATACGTCGTCTGGTTGCCGTATGTAGAAACTCCCGGACGAACAATAGCAAGACGACCGCCCTTGATGTTCATCAGGTCTGTGCCTGTGCCCACACCAACCGTCACACGTCCAGTCGTGGAATCCACATGGAACAGCGGGTTGGAACCGCTGCCGCTGACAACGAGAGAGCGACCCGACATCGTTCCACGGACGTTGAGGAGAGGCGTTGCGGTTGCGGTGTGCGTGTTGCCGTTCTGGATCACGAGTGCGCCCGTCATGGTGTCGCCGGAGGTGTTGACATAGCGGGAGTCACCGATGGTGATCACGTTGCCGCTGCCGAAGGCGTTGGCCGTGGCGCAGGAGAGCACGCCGTTGCTGTTCGTCTGGAGAGCGGAGCAGGACGTGAGACCCTTGAGCGTGACGGTGCTCTGGACGGTGAGCGCTCCGGATGTGGTGAGGAGGCCGCTGACGTGGAGGCGGGAACCGGAAGTGGTGCCGAGGACGGTGAGAGCGCCGTTGAGACGGCTGGATCCTTCCACGATCAGAGATCCGCTCGTGGTGAGGAGTTGCTCTGCGTGGATGTGTGCGCCACTCATGGTGTTGAGTACGCGGAGGCCCAGAGTGTCGCGCGTGCCGCCGGTCACGTTGATGACGAGTGCGCCCGTCATGGTGTCGCCGGAGGTGTTGACATAGCGGGAGTCACCGATGGTGATCACGTTGCCGCTGCCGAAGGTTCCTGCGCTGCTTCCGCAACTGAGCGTTCCGTTCGCATCGGTCTGCAGTGCAGAACAACCTGTGAGACTGCGGAAGGTAACGGCACCGCGGACAGCAAGTCCGCCGGAGCCGCTGATCATGTTGCTGATGTTCAACGCGGAACCCGACATGGTTCCAAGTACTTCCAGTTTAGGACCAGACGTAATCGTGGATTTGCCAATCGCAACAGAACCGAGAACGTAACTCGCGCCTCCCTGGATGTTCAGTGCGGAACCCGAAAGAGTTCCCGTGAAGGAACCGGATCCAATGACCGAGAATTTTGCGTTGGGCGTACCCGTGCCAATGCCCACGCGATCACCGCCGGATGTCAGACGCACCACGGGGCCAATATCCGTCCATCCGCCGCCGCCACTGCTGCCACCGGTTGCTGGTGCCCACAGAACCGTACCACCCGAAGATGTCAGTACGTAATCCTGCGACCCCACACCCAGCTTCGTCAGTCCTCCTGCCGATGTACCCAAGAGCAAATCACCCGAGGAATAACTCGTGAATCCCAGGCCTCCCCTGCTCTGGCCCAGTGTTCCGGTTGTATCGCTGCCAATGTCGATCGGCAATGTGATGCTGCTTCCGCCACCACCGCTCGTGGAAGTTCCGCCACTCGTCGGATTGCCTCCGCCGTAGCTGCGAGGTTCTCCGCCAGCTGGATCGTACGGACGATGACGCGAGGGTGGATCCAAATCAGCGGCGATCGTTCCTGGCAGGTTGACCCACATGGGCTTGCCGCGGAGGAGCATGAGGATTTGTCCGTCTTGTCCCTGACCCATCAGCTCGAAGAGCGTTGCTACTGTGCTGGCGCCCGTGATGCCGTTCACGGCAGCAGAGCGACCTAGGCGACGCTGCAAGCGTTCGACGCGGGCGAAGACTGCGCGGCGAAGATTCTCCAAACGCTCGGCATTCGAAGGCGAAGCCGTACTGCGAGGAGCGGCAAGCACCGTGCCGGATGGGCTTTCGACCTGAGCCACGTACGCGCGTTCACGCTTGAGCACATCGGACTGAAGCGCAAGCAGTTGTCCCTGGAGCGTATTGCTCTGCACCCACTTGCCGGCGGCTACTGCCGTGAGCAACACCAACGCTGCGACGAGTGCCGCATGACGGCCAAAAGAAATTTTCTTGGAACTGTGCGAGGTGATTGCACCTGCAACAGGTGCCGTGGACTCGTCGCCGAAGACACGCTGACGTGCCGAGTACGAAAGCACCTGACGAAGCACCATCGCCTTGCTCAATCCGGAGTGCTGTTCCAAGTAGCGACGGATGGTCTCTTTGCCGGTGCGTCCCAGGGTGGGGTAATCGGTGTGAATCAGGACATCGCGAATCCACTCGGTCACCTGACGTTTGCCGCCACGCATCTGGAGCATGGGAAGTCCCTGTTTCCAGGTGGTGGGCAGACGCCGATTGGGAGAACCCGAGGTGTGCATTGTGTGTTGTGTGTGTTTTTCGCGCGTTCCTTATAGGCGCGAGAAATCTGACTAGTATATCAGAAAAAGTCGGCCTTAGGAACGCTGTTTGGAGCCCACGGAAAAAGTGCCCAAAAATGAGAATCGCCGTGCACAGACTTTTTGGCTTCTGCTTAAGCAAATGTAGGGCTGGTGAGGGGCCCAAATGCAGGCGAAAACAGCCCTTTGAGGATAGGGGTATTACGTCCTAAAAAATGCACCCGTCAATGCCCCTTCCGGGCAAATTTATGATTACGCAGGGAGGGGTGTTTTTCGGGGTAGAGAGATGCGACCCAGGAAAGCTGCAAGAAATTTCAAAGATTTGAGGCGGCAATATCTATGATTTTTCTGGGTCTGGAACGGCCAAAAATGAGGCGGAAAATAATCAAATACCAGACCGAAAATAGGTGTAAAAACGGGTCGTTTTTGGGGGCCACCCAAAATAGACCCAAAAACACCCCTGTTTTGAGGCGCTTTTTGACCCTGTTTTTGCCCCATTTTTGGGCTCTATTTTTGGACGATTCCCTCCCTCCATTTTCGCTGGAAAACCGCTTTGTACGCAGCATCCATTTGTGGGTCCTTTTTGGCTTCTATGTCAGCAGAAGTCACATCCTGGACAACATCCGGATGCACCCCGTCCTTGGCCAAATTCTTGCCCGCAGGCGTAATCCAACGAGCCGTAGTGACCTTCAAGGTGGAGCCATCGGGCAAATCATGGACTTCCTGGACCGTGCCTTTCCCAAAGCTCTTCATGCCCACAATCACGGCACGACGGTTGTCCTGGAGAGCGCCGGCGAGGATCTCGGAAGCACTCGCAGACCCTTCGTTAATGAGGATGGCGAGAGGGATACTGGGCTCCAAAGGATTCCCCGAAACCGTACGAACATCGGGTTGTTCTCCCCTCTTTTCCACCGTCACAACGGTGCCGGATTTTTGGAACATGGATGTAATGCTAATAGCTGCTTCTAGGTACCCGCCACCATTGCCGCGCAGGTCAATCACAAGACCCTGGATAGAAGCAGAGTCTTCTTTGCGCACTGCGGCAATAGCCTGGCGCACCTCGTTTACGGTGTCTTCTCCAAACTGCGAAAGGGCAATAACACCCACCGAACCGGTCTGCGTTTTCACCACTTTGCCTTCCACGCTGGGCACCACGATGGTGTCGCGTGTGATGGTAAATTGCAGCGGTTTTGCTTGGCCTTTGCGATAGATTTCGAGCGTCACATTTGTGCCCTTGGGACCGCGGATTTTAGAGACGACTGTGTCGATGGACCACCCTGCAATGGACTCATTATTCACCTTCATAATCACATCGTCTTTCATCAAACCTGCACGCTCGGCAGGAGCACCTTTGATGGGGTGCACAATCGCAATGAACTCATCTTGTTCGCGCAGTTCAGCGCCAATGCCTTCCAGTTTTCCATCGAGAGATTCATGGAATGCTTTTGCTTCCTGCGGTGGCAGGAACACGGTGTAGGGGTCACCTACTCCCTCTACCAAACCCGCTGCAGCACCACGTACGAGAGCCAAGGGATCCATTTCCTGCGGAGCAATGTACGACTGCAAGAGCTGTCTCCACACACTCCAGAGCAAAGAAATATCTGCTTCTTTCTCGGGATCAATAATCAGCTTCCCTGTTCCCGTGATGACTTCGGGTGGAAGGTCGAAGCGTTTGATCATGCGCTGCTGCTCTCCATGCACGCCCATTTGCCAGCCCACGAGCAAAGTAAAGACCGATGCCAAGACAACCTGAGCACGATGTGGAGTGAAAAATTTCACAAGAAATAACGGAAGAGAGTATGAGATCTCACGTATACTGTAGACGCATGGTAACACGTTCTACACACCCAACGGGCGAAGAAACTCAGAAAAAAGCTGCGCCTTTGCAGCTGTCTTCTTCTATGACCATTGCCGATATCGTGGCAATTTTCCCGGGAGCAGAGAAGATTCTCGCCACATGGGGACTGCATTGTGTGGGGTGCGGAGGCATGGCATTCGAAACGCTCGATGCCGGCGTGCGCACACACGGCTATTCCGATGCCGACGTGGAAGAAATCATGAACGATTTGAATACGGCATTTGCCGAAGCACCTGCGCGGCCCGAGTCACTCACGGTTACACAGAGTGCGGCGGAGGGATTCTGGGAAATCGCCAAGCAAGAAGAGAAGACGGATCACGTGTTGGTCGTGGCTATTGATGGTTCGGGAGGATTCTGCATGGAATTCAATAAGGAGATTCCTGCCGACACGCACGAGTTCACCAATACCGCTGTGCCGGATCTGCGCATTTTTGCTTCGACCCTCACGCTCAGGAGAATCGGCGGAGCAACCATTGATGCACGTGATGGGCGCTTTAAGCTGGATCTGCCCGAAGCAGACAAGGTGGGATGTGCATGTGACGGCAGTTCTTGTGGTTGTAAAAAGATGAAAGCTGAATGATGAACCGCAGGCGTGCCTGGAGCGCATTCATGTTTCATCATTCATCATTTGATCGTGTAAGGATAATCTGACAGGAGTATTCTAGACACCAATGATCAGATTGCCCGCCGCCCTGGAGCGCCGCCTCGCAGAGATCCACCCCCGCATACGGGAACGGGAACAGTTTGCAGCCGATGTACTCGAAAAAGCTTTGGAATCCACCGACACTCCATCACTGGCAGGGCAATCCGCAGGAGGAACTCTACATTTATTTACCGATGGAGGCTCCAGAGGAAACCCGGGGCAATCCGCCATTGCTTGTATTTTGGAAGACCCGGCCCGGGGCGTGACAGTAAAGGAATACAAAGAGCGCATTGGCGTAGAGACGAATAACGTCGCCGAGTACCGCGCGCTCATCAAAGGATTGGAGCTCGCCATCCCCCATCATCCCAACAGACTCGTGTGTCACATGGATTCCGAGTTGATTGTGAAGCAATTGAGCGGCGAGTACCGCGTGAAGATGCCCACGTTGCAGCCCTTGTTTGATGAAATTCAGAAACTGAGTGCAGAGCTACCAGACGTCGTCTTTAAGCATATTCCTCGCAACGACAACTACCGCGCAGACGCCCTGGTGAACGAGGCATTGGACACCATGCCGGCACCAACATCTCTCCCATTGAATTTCCACGGATGAAGATAAGAAAGAAGAGATAAGAAATTACTTATCTCAAGAAGAAATTGGCAATTCTTTGATGAATGCGACAAAATGCTCCCGTATGCGCCTGCGGTTCTTCACTCTTCTCTCGTCTCTCGTTACTAGCGCCAGTGCGATGATGTTTTTGTTGGTGCCGACTCTTGCCAGTGCTGCTC
>CAZDEA010000018.1:6866-15593 GCA_964504485.1 uncultured Candidatus Peribacteria bacterium
ACTAGCGCCAGTGCGATGATGTTTTTGTTGGTGCCGACTCTTGCCAGTGCTGCTCCTGCGGCGATCACGTTTCAGTATCAGCATCATCTGTACACGCTCACCATAAAAAACTTTCCCGATTGGAAAGGCGAAACCGAACAATGGATGGCGGATGGCCAGGAAATCGTTCCTCCCGAGAACCTGTTAGTAGACGGAGATACGCAGCCCACACCCCCTGCGGGCCTTTCGAAGGCATCTGCCGTTACCTGGAACAAGGCCGCGATCACGCGCGATCTTGAGCGATTGGTGATTGCGCATTTGCGTCGGCCCACAGGCCGCGTGATCATTGGCAAAGATGCGAAGACCGGAAAAGTGACATTCGAAGGAGTGGGATTGCCGGGGAGAGATGTCGATGTGAATGTTCTGACGGAGGTCACCATCAATGCACTCGACGGCAATATTTCCACAGTCGCCATTCCCGTCGTCGAAACACAGCCATCCATTACGGTGACGGACCCGGATTTGGTGGCACAAGGTATCCAGGAAGTCGTGACTGTGGGTGAATCGGACTTTAGTAACTCTCCCAAAGCACGTCGTCATAACATCGCTGTGGGAATGTCCAAGTTCAACGGACACATTGTCCCCAAAGACACCATTTTCTCGTTTGTGCAGACACTCGGCCCCGTGGGAGCTTCCACCGGCTACCTAAAGGAACTCGTGATTAAAGGAGACAAAGTAGAACCGGATTACGGCGGGGGGCTCTGCCAAGTGAGTTCCACGGCCTACCGCGGCGTGTGGGAGGCTGGCTTCCCTATTACCGATAGGCGTAACCACAGCTTCGCGGTAAGCCACTATGCTCCGCAGGGAACAGACGCAACGGTGTACCCCGGTAGCGCCGACATCAAATTCAAAAACGACAGTCCCGGCGCACTGCTCATGCAAACGCACACCGAGGGTGACTTGGCGTACTTCATTTACTACGGCACAAAAGATGAGCGCAAAAGTTTGGTCTACGGACCTTTCATCTGGGATAAAACGGGCATTCCTCCCGACCGTATAGAGGTGTCCCCTGACCTGGCTCCGGGAGAGAAAAAGAAAGTAGGAGACAAAGTCCCCGGCATGAAGACCGCTTGGTATCGCATTACCAAAAGCGGAACAGGAACGACCAAAGTGGAACCGGTGTACTCGCACTATCAATCACGCGCGCTCTTCTACTTGGTGGGACCAAGCCAGTAAGAGAAGTTGATGAACACGCGGCAGCTCAGTAGAAATATCTGGGCTGGTCCGCCGCCGCGGGGGGTGAAGGGGTAGCCCTGCGCTTTAGCGCGTGTCGACGAGACGAGCCGAAGCCTTGGAGGCTCGACGAGGAGACACAGGGCGTGCGGGAGGGTAATCGGCGGCGGTGCGCTTTTCTTTGCTCCTTTCTTTTGTCGGGCAGACAAAAGAAAGGAGAGATCTCGCAAGCCTGCCTGCCGGTAGGCTGGATCGAGATGACTGAGTAAGTAAGATCTCTATGCAGTACAAATTTCTGAAAGTGTCTGCGCCTTCAACGGAGTGGTGATGTGTTCCGCGAGCAACGCGTCGATGATCTGGTGCACATGCTTGAGCGTGTCTGCATCGGCCGTTGGACATTTTCCTTCCATAGCGGCAGCAATGAATGCATGTTCGTTTTGGCCGCACGTACCAAACGCACCGAGTGCGTCGCTATCGGGTAAAAAGCCAAGGAGAGCCAGTATATTAATGGTAAAGGCAGGCATGGCAGCAGAAGACACTGGCAGATGATCGCGCAGGAAGACTTCGAGAGCATCAAAGACTTCGGGTAAGGGATCTTCATCCTGGAGCAGGAGGATGAGAAGCTCCGCACATTCATGTGCACGCGTGAATGTCTGCATGTCTGCAGCCGCAGCAAAGTCGTGGATGAGTGATGCACCGGTGACCAAGAATCCCGCAGAAGTCTCTGTGAGATCCACCATCACATGATGGAACGGCAACAAGCACCCGCCCATGCGGCTGCCGGTCTTGCGCACACCCTTGGCGCGCGCGGCCATTCTCCCGTGCTCGCGCGTGAGGAGAATGCAAAAACGATCTGCGTCTCCCACATCAAAACTGCGAAGGATAATGGCCTGCAGTTGTTCGCGACGAGGCATAGAAAAAGTGTAACGATCCTCGCTCAAACAGCAATCCACATGATCTTCTTCCTGCGAGATCTACGCCAACGAGAGCCGTGGCAACCGCACGCCCATCTTTACTCCAAACCAAGCGATAATCGGTGCACAGAGGATATGCAGACCCAAGAGGACAGGCGAAAGGAACAAGAGATTGCCCATAGCCGTCTGCCACAGCATAGCCAGGCTTCCGCCTGTAACGAGTGGTGGGAAGAATATCGGGAACAGCCCCAGTGTGATGGCGACTGCACATGCACTCAGTACACTCGCGAGCAGAAGCAGAACAGCAGCCTCGGTTACGAAAGGGAGGAGCACGGTATTGGTACGCGCACCCAGCAAGCGACTCACGGTGACTTCTTCGCTGCGAAGTTCTGCACGTGCGTCGAAGGACATGACGAGGATGAAGACTGTGACACCAAGGGAGAGGAAGAGCAGCAGTGCACTGATGAAGCGCACGGCATGCGCGCCGGCCAGCAGCTCTTCGCTGCGTGCTTCTTGGGTGGCAATGGTCGAGAGCGAAGCAGGATCCACAACAGAAGCCCACTCAGAATCCCGGAGGAAAGACTGCAATGCATCCACGCTGGAGCCATCGGTCATGCGCACGGCGATAGTATCGCGGAAGGGATTGCCCAACTGTGCACGCTCGATGAGCTGGGTAAGGCTGGGGTCTGTTTGGCGCTGCGTTTCGTATGCCTGCTCTTTGGTGACGTACACCGTCTGTGCCGTAAACGGCTGTTTTTTAAGTGCGCTGAAGAACGTCTGGATTTGATCATCAGAAGCTGAGGCCAGGAGCGACACGCGTACATCCGTTGCCGAAGCCAAGGACTGCTCTGCACCAGAAATGCCCATCGTGATAATCGCGAGCAAGTGGAACAAAAACAGCGTGCCGGTGAGCGTCGCCAAAAGCGCACCGTAACTGTGATCACGGCGAAGCATCCGTAGACCATGTCGTACCGCAGGCGGCAAAAACGAACCAGACATGGACGCCAGTGTATCGCGGATGGCAAAAAGAGGATAGATAGGAAGAAAATACTATCCGTTATTCACTACCTACTCTCGATTTAGACATTCGCCACTTTCAAGAGACGTTCCACGGCCTGCAAACACTCCTTGGCGCGGGGACTCTTGGGATCCAAATCCAATGCGCGTTCGAAGAGCGCACGAGCTTTGCTGTATTGCTTTAGTTCCAAGTATGCGACGCCAAGATCGCACAGCGTGAGCGTGCTATCGGGGTCCAGGTTGAGCGCACGTTCCAACGTGACCACTCCCTGCGCATGCTCTCCTCCATTAAAGAGTGCCCATCCCAAACAACGAAGGATCTCTGCATTGTTGGGCTTCAGTTGATTGCTGGAGCGCAAATGTGCGACGGCGTTTTTCCACTGCGCTTCGCGAGAGCGGAGGAACCCCAGGATGTACTCGGCGGTGTAACTGCAATCATCAAAACTCACGGCCTGCATGGCAGCAGCCTCTGCACGGTCGTAGCGACCCAAGCTCAATTCGTTATCGGCGATCTCTTCCAGAGCAGCGACGTTCTCTGGATCGGTCACGAGAATTTCTTCGAGCATGGCAATGGCCTCGGGGTGCCTGCCTGCCATCTTTAACTGCTCTGCCTGCTCCAGGCGGGCAAGCGTCTCGTCGTCCAAGTCGTCGTCATGGGGCTGCATAGCTCAGAATGGTAGCAGAGGCATGTCCTGATTTTGAGTAAAAAGTGAAGAATCCGGGCAAGAATAAAAGAGTAAAAGAATACAAGTATTGGCTATTCCCCTTCTTTCATTCCTTTACTCTTTTAATCCTGTATTCCTAAATAAGCACATAGAACACCGTCCTCAGGATTCCATAGGCGCCCAGGATCACAAATAGCCCGATCATCGATTGAATCATAATATCCTTCCCCTGCTCTGCTTTATCGGGCTTGCCGGCGTACAGCACCATCATAAAAGCACCTACCAAGAAGAGCGCTGCGCAAACAGCCACTCCGCTGGTGGCGAGGAAGCTCACAATTTGGCTCATGACCTGTGGAAACGTACCGCGAATGCCCGTATTCAAAACTATCTGAGCATGTGCCGTCGAGATGAGCATATGGAGCATGGCCACTATCATAGCAGTAAAAATCGGAGCTAATAGCTCATGACTCATAGCTTATAACTGAGGGATGCGGCAAAATTTCGCCGCTTTTTTGAGCACCTTGCGCTTTAAAAAACTACCTCTTCAAGCTATTAGCTGTGAGCTATTATCTATAAGCTATTTTTATGTCAGAAGGATTTTCCCGCCGCCATCTTGGTGAAAACTGGCAGTCCAAAGAACCTGCACGGCCTTCCCGTGGTTCTGGCAAAGGTTCTTCGCGCATTGCCCGGTTCATCCGTGCTGTCGTGGGATTTGTGGTGGGTGTGTATCTCTGGCTCAAGGCAACACAGCAGAGATTGGGCTGGAAGCGCTTTCTCACACGCGCGGGATTGATCGCGGTGGGCTTGGGTGTGCTCTACATCATCTTGCTGTTCCTCACGCTGCCAAACATCAATGACCCCACAAAGCTCCGTGCAAACCTGAGCACGGTGATTACGGACCGCGAAGGTACCGAGCTCTATCGCCTCTTTAGTGAGGAAGATCGCACGATTGTTCCACCAGAAGGAATCCCGGATTCCATGCGCAAAGCCATTGTTGCTATTGAAGATGAACGTTTTTACACGCGCGGATGTTTGGACACGCGCGCACTTCTGCGTGCAGTACTCTCGTTTGGAAAATCCGGCGGAGCCTCCACGCTCACGCGCCAGTTGGCTCGCAACGCGCTGGGCCTGCAGCAACAGAATGTCATCAGCCGCAAATTGAAGGAATTGATCTTGGGTTGCCAATTGGAAACCAAGTACAACAAAGCGGAGCTACTCGACATGTACTTAAACTGGATTCCCTTTGGCCCTGCCTACGGCATAGAGGAAGCCAGTAAGCGCTTCTTTGGAAAGAGCGCAAAGGATCTCACCTTGGCCGAATCCGCCGTACTCGCAGCTCTTCCTCAGAGCCCCACGTACTACAACCCCTACGGCAAACACGTGCACACGACGGTCACGCCAAACGTGGTGGAGGACATTGCCTCGGGGAGAATCAAAAGCAGTGATGATATTCGTGATGAGGATTTCCAGATTGGTCTCTTGGGTGCAGATGTCGGCACAGGCAAAACACTGATCTATATAGGAGGTCGTACGGATCAGGTGTTGCGCAACATGGTCGATCAGAAATACATCACGAAGGAACAAGAGGCTGCAGCGCTGAAAGAACTGAAGACCATTGCCTTCAAGAAGTATCGCGAGAGCATCCGTGCTCCGCACTTTGTGCTGTGGGTGCGCGAGCAGGTGGAAGAGATTCTAGGAAGTTCCGAGGACACGGATATTTTGGAGCAGGGCGGACTGACCATCGAAACCACACTGGATTGGAAACTGCAGCAAGAGGCAGAGAAGGCCGTAGCCAAATATAAGGACACTGCGCTGAAGGTCTATGAAGCCCACAACATTGCGTTGGTCTCTATGGACCCCGCGACGCGCGAGATCTTGGCGTACGTAGGCAACACCGACTATGCAGACGAAGTAGCTGATGGAAAGGTGGATATGGCACAGGCTCCACGCCAGCCTGGTAGCAGCTTTAAGCCGTTCTCGTACGCTGCTGCGTTCTTGCAGGGGTACAGCCCCGCGACTCCTCTGTACGACGTACAGACGACGTTTGGGCAAGACATCCCCAGCAACTTCGACGGTGGATACTTGGGACTGATCACGGCACGCCAAGCGCTGGGTAGCTCGCGCAACATCCCGGCTATCAAAGCGTTCTTCCTGGGTGGCGGCGAAGATGCGGTGTTGGACTTGGCCACCAAGATGGGTGTGCCCACGCCTCGCGCGTACCGCGCAGTTGCCCGCGAAAGGAATCCTGACTTTGGATACGGATGGCCACTGGCAATCGGTGCTGGCGAAGCTCCTTTGCTAGAGATGGTCAACGGCTACGCCACGTTTGCCGATGCCGGTATCGCCAAGCCTATCGTGAGCATTCGCAAGATCACCACGAACAAGGGTGCGATTTTGTTCCAGGCAGAAGACAAGCAAGAAGATGAGATGCAGGCACTCGATCCACGCGTGGCGTATCAGATTACGTCTGTGCTGAGTGATGTATCGGCTCGCCCTGGGGAATACTGGCAGCAGACACTGACTGTTCCCGGCGTGCAGGCCGCGGCAAAGACCGGAACCAGCAACAAATGTATGGATAAAGACGGCGATCGCAAAACGGGAGACAGTGCCGTGTGTCAGAAGCGTCTGCCTTCGGACCTGTGGACCATGGGCTACACGCCGGAGCTGGCAACAGGAGTCTGGGTAGGAAACGCCAAGAGCACTCCTCTTGCAGCTAAAGCAGAAAGTCTCACGCTCGCAGCGCCTATCTGGAAAATGTATATGGCCGCAGCTATCAAGGTGCGCAAACCCACGCAGACCACCTTCCCCATCCCCGATGGCATTGTGCAACCACAGGTGTCACTGCTCTCTGGTGAGCTGCCCACCGAATGCACGCCGGTCGCTGCGCGCGGTGCAGATGTCTTCTTGCGCGAGCGTTCACCTTCATTGCAGGACCCTGCATGCGTAAAGTTACTCGTCGATAAGGTCACGGGCTTACTGGCCTCGGATGCGTGCCCTGTGGATGCGCAGGAAGAAATGAGCTTCCTCGTCCCCACGAGCGTGGCTGCACAGCGCTGGCCACTCTGGGAGCAGGGCGTGCAAGCTTGGGCCAAGAAGATGCGCACTGCGGGTTCTGGCGCGCTCATGGGAGGCTCTGGCAGTACCAAGCTGCTCTTGCCGATTGCCCCAGATACCAAGTGCGACCCATCGCTTACGCCGGGACGCCTGGTAAAGCCTTCGCTCGATATCACGTATCCGCTCATAGGAAACACTGTTCCCTACCCCGCCTTTAGACCCAAATTGAGTCTGAGCGTGGGCTCTACCCTACGTGAATTAATCTACGCGATTGATGGTAAAGAAATTGCCCACGAAAGCGCACGCGACATTCGCACGCCTATTCGTGTGCCACGATCCATCAGCAAGGATGGCACGCACACGCTCACAGTCACCGTCATTGACCAGTACTACAACAAGGCAACGGCCGAGGTGAACTTCCGCTTTGGCGAAGACACCGGCGAACCCGATGTGCAGATCACCGCACCGGCAGGAGGTACCACATTGAAGACAACGGATACGCTGGAGATCGCCGCAACTGCCAATGACCGTGAAGGAGAAATTCGCTACGTGGAGTTCTACCTAGACGACACACTCCTCGCGCGCCGTGCACGCGACCCATACGTGCTGAGCTATCCGCTAAAGGATGTTCCCCCAGGTGAGCACACTGTGCGTGCAATCGCGACAGATGCATCGGACAAAGCGGGTTCGGATGAGATCACGATCAACGTAGAGTAGTGGATCGATATTTTGGCCAATAGAAGCCATTTTCTCTGTGCCTCTACACAATCATTGGACGGATGTTCGCTTGAGGAGAAACTATGAAGTGAGGACTTGCTTTGCTCATTCACAAAGAAAGGAGGTGGATCATGCAACGCAAGCACTGGAAGAGTAAACGAAAGTGGGTACATCTTCGCCGCTGGCGAAGGAAACCCCTGCAGATGCTCTTCGCAAACTTGGCCGCGCTGTTCTGGTGGTTGATGGACTGGGCAGTGGCTCAATGGATTCCGGCGTTAGGCGCCATCATTCTCTGTGTTTTATTTTGGATCGTGGGAATCCGACTGAACCACTTCACGCCTAGGTCCGAGCAACCTATCTGGGACGAACTCACGGAGCCTTCGCGCCCCGTGCAGTCTCGCGCAACGACCAAGAATTAGCCCCAGGAGACATCTACGGATGTCTCCTTTTTAGATCTGGAAATCCGCGTTGGTGTGCACCTCGGACACATCTTCATCTTCTTCCACTGCATCGATGAATGCATGGAGCTTTTCGGCTGTTGCCGTATCACTCACAACGGTCTTTTGCGTAGGAATATAGGCCAATCCGGCCGATTCGATGTTCCAGGTATTCTTCTTGAGGAAGTCGCGAATCTGGCCCCAGTTTTGCAGTGAAGTGACAACACGGAGGACGCCATCGCCATAGGAAAAATCTTCAGCACCAAAGTCGATGAGCTCCAATTCCAATTGGTCGATGCCTTCATCCCCGCCGGAGCGCGTCGCAATCACTTGGCCTTTACGCTCGAACATCCACATGACCGATGCAGAGTCCGTCCATGTGCCTCCATTTTTACTGATCGCGAGCTTCACATTTCCCAGCGTCCTATTGTGGTTGTCGCTCAAACATTCAATCAAGCAGGCAACGCCTCCCGGCCCAAGTGCAGCGAGCATCATTTCTTCCATGCGCTCCCCTTTCAATTCGCCGGATCCTTTTTTGATCGCACGTTCAATGTTCGCATTGGGCACGTTATCTGCCTTGGCTGTTTCGATAGCTGCGCGCAAGGACGCATTGCTTATGGGGTCAGGCCCACGCTGCGCTGCGATTTCGATCAGCTTTGCGTGCTTCGTGTATATCTTGCCGCGCTTGGCATCCTGGGCGCCTTTACGGAT
>CAZDEA010000019.1:0-14905 GCA_964504485.1 uncultured Candidatus Peribacteria bacterium
CCATCTTTTGCCGTCAGTCGTAGCACGTACGTTCCGGCCGTGCTGAAGGTGGCTGTCGTCTTCTCTGCTTCCGGAGTACTAAAGGTGACTGTTCCGGGTCCCGAAGCTTTCGACCACACCATCGTGGTGATGCCCGGAGGATTTGGTAAGCCGTCATCCGTTACGATGCCAACGAGAGAAGCGAGGTTCGGCAATGTGATGGTCTGGTCTTGCCCCGCCTTTACCACTGGAGCGGTGTTCTTTGGTGCATCTGCAACCACCACGATCATATCGTCGCTTGCCGATAGCTCGCCGTCTGTTCCTGTGAGACGAAGGGTGTAGGTGCCTGCAAGAGAGAATGCAGCGGATGTCGTAAAGCTATTGGTGTTGCTAAAGGTCACAGTGCCCGGGCCAGAAACCTTGGACCAGCGCCCCGAGACCGTACCGGGAGGTTTCGGCAGACCGTCATCATCATACTTTCCACTGAGCAGTGCTTCGGTGGGTAGCTGGATATTCTGGTCGCTTCCGGCGTAGATGAATGGAGGCTGATTCTGTGGTGGTTGAGGCTTCACCATCACCACCATGGAATCGGATCCCAGCAGGGATCCATCACTGACTGTGAGAATGAGGGTGTACATTCCCGGCTCGCTAAAGGAAGCAGTCGTGCCAAATGCGTTGGCATTGCCGAACGTCACGGTTCCCGGATTATTTGGACCAGCAATCCACTTGGGGCTGAGCGTAGAACCGACAGGCAATCCGTCGTCTGACGCACTGCCTTCAAGAATAGCTTTTGCCGGTAACTCGACGTTTTGATCGTACCCAGCATTCACGGTGGGGGCTTGATTTTTAGGAGGTTCCGGAGCGACCACGACCGTCACATCGTCGGTGTCAGAAAGGGCGCTATCCGATGCACTCAAGCGCAACACGTACGTTCCCGCAGTACTAAAACTGGTGACGGTAGAAAGTTCTGTGGGCGTTTCGAAGCTCACAGCACCAGGTCCAGAAACTTTGCTCCAGAGGAGCGTCAACGTGGATGGTGGGTTGGGGAGACCATCATCCGTTGCCGTGCCACGTAGGAGAGCACTTGAGGGGAGAGTGATGTTCTGGTTTTCTCCCGCATTCACCACCGGTGGTTGGTTCGTCACAGGCACGGGTTTCACAATGATGGTGACTTCATCACTTGCCGATAGTTCACCGTCGCTTGCCGTCAGCCGCAGCACGTAGGTGCCCGCAGTGCTAAAGCTGGCTGCGCTTACTTCTGCGTTGTTCGGCACGAAACTGACGGTTCCTGGGCCAGAAACTTTGCTCCACAGGAGCGTGAGGACATCGTTGGGCAAGCCATCATCCGTTGCAGAGCCATTCAACGTGGCAGAGTCGGGGAGAGTAATCGTCTTATCCGTTCCAGCATTCACATCGGGAGCCTGATTGGGAGCGCTGTGATTGCTCACATGGACAACAATAGGAGGAGCAGAAATAGAGCCTGCTCCCGAGCTCAATAGAGCCGTAGCACCCAAAGTATGGTCACCACTGGCGACCGTCGTCGTGTCCCAGGTGATGCTGTACGGTGCGGTGGTATCGGGGCTGCCCAGCTTTGATCCGTCCAACATGAACTGCACCTGTGCCACCGGACGAGAGGCGACTGCAGAGACCGGAATGGTTGCCGAGACCGTCGCGCCATTTTGTGGAGCACTCATCAGCAGTGTTGTTGCCGATGAAGACGATGATGCTGAAGAACCCGGACTTGGTGGGGGTGGTGGTGGGGTAGGTGCTGGACCGCCAGCGGAGCTGGACGATGAAGACGAGTTCGATGAAGAGATAAATGACGATGTACTGGAGCTCGATGAGAAAGCAGAGGAACTAGAGCTCGATGAGAGAGCGGAGGAGCTGGAGCTCGAAGAACTGGAGAATCCTTCGCAGCTACCGCCATTCACCGTGAGTGTTGCCACATTCGAAAGTTTTTCGGTGAGTCCCTGGGAATCTCTTTGGAGAACACGTACGCGAATGCGCAAACAGTGGTGTTCAATGGTTACGGGATTGATGGTTAACGTGTCTTCAAATGTACTGCCGTTGCCGTAGTAGTTGCTCCATGTCGTGCCGTTGTTTGTACTCTTCTCCCAAGTGTAGAAGTAGTTATTGATGGCGCCGACGGTGACAACAGAGAAGGTGACCGTTCCTCCCGCTGTGGCATTTTGACTCTGCGGCTGTGTGGCGATTTGCGGGGGTCCTGGCGGGATGACCCAGAGCGTTGTGGGAGCGGATGTCTTGCTGCTGGTTCCACTGGTGACAATCACGCGGAACTGAGCATTGGCATCCGAAAGCACAGTCGTCAACGAATAGTTCTGTGACACTGCTCCTGTGATGTTGCTCCAAGAGCTTCCGTTATCGTTACTGCGTTGCCACTGATAGCTGAGTCCAGTGCCTTGAGCTTCCACTGCAAAGTTTGCTGTCTGCCCCACAATCACGTTCGAGGGCATGGGCGACTGAGTGATCAGAGGAGTGCTCGTGGGGATGGAGAGCTGATAGATGTAAATGGAAGGTGGATAACTGCAGCAGCCTATTTTTACGGATTGTAACTTCTCGACGTACACACGGTTCGTAGAGGGGTCGAACGTAATGCCTCCGATTTGCTCGGGGAAAGTCGTGTCTAAATTCGTTTCCCTCCATTGATGTCGGGGCTGAATTTGCCACATTTGCTTTGTTCCATTTGCGACGTCCCCAAGATCCTTCAAGTCGTATGCCACCCACCACAAGTGCGGGTTCTCGTTCACTATGGTGCTCTGGCGGTAGGTCTCACGACCTTCCGGGCGGTTGCGCGCACAGAGAAGACCCTGGAAATCATTCGTGGAGACCATCGTACAAGCCTGACCTGCGCTATCGAGCCAAGTGGGGTAACCGATGGTGCCATTGGCTGCCCATGTGTCGTTCATCTGGAAGTAGTTTGCAGCGCGATATTCACGCGTGCCGCCACTATCCGGGTAGCCGACGAGCATGGTTTTTGGGAGACCCGTACCCGTTGCGGTTGTGGGTGTTGGAGCGTCTACCGCCATGAGTGCCGTACCTTTGCTAGCTGCGCCAATAATGGAGTAGCGCATGCCACCAAAACCAATGCCAAGCTTTTTGCCTCCAGTGAACTGATCGGCAAACCACTGGGGAATAGGAGTAATGCCACCACGCGTCCAGTGTGCATTGATGCCTGCGACACCCCACGGTCCGTAGCCCTGGGCTACTCCGGTCGTATCGTTAATGGTGGCGAATCCAAATGCCGGTTTACCTGCATAGTTTTGCGTGTCGTACCAGTCGCCGTAGCTCCAGTAGAGCCTGTCGGTTTCGTCGTCAAAGTAGAGACCGTGTGTCCATTGTCCACTGCCCAAGCTGCAGGTCCACACGCCTTGATAGAACTCACACTTATTTCCGTCGTACACGTCACCCCAGTTCTTCAGGAACGTCGCTACAGGAGGATTGGTCGTGCTGTGGCCGGGGTAATTGATTTCGTACACCAAGCCGCCGTCATACGCATGGCTAGTGAGGAAGAAGCGCAATTGTCCGTTGAGCCAGCGGAAGGCCAAGCCACCAATGCTGTAACTGGAAGTCTGCTGGTTCCCTACGGGAATGCTGTCTGGTGCGCGGAAGTTGCCCAGGTATGTCATGTGGTTCTGGTTCAGAACCGCAGCATTGAGACCTCCGCCACCACTCGAGGAGGAAGAAGAGTTGGCAGAAGAGGAAGACGATGCCAGTGAAGAACTCGACGAGAAAGAAGATGAAGACGAGCTAAGAGACGAAGAAGAGGACGACGCCAAAGATGAGCTCGAGGATGAAGAGGAGGATGAGCTGCCACCCGCTCCGCTCACGGTAAGTGTGGCTACATTCGAGAGGACACTCTGTGTGCCGTTTGCATAGTTCTGAATCACAGTAACGCGAATCTTTTTACCATTATCGGCCAACGTCACGTTCTCCATGGTGACGGTGTCCCAGAAGGTGCTGCCATTGGCATGCATATGCTGCCAGGTAACCCCTCCATCGGAACTTCGTTCCCAAGTGTAGAAGTAGTTTTCCTTTGCACCGACAGGCAGCACAGAGAATGTCGCATTGCTACCGGGTGCGACAGTGATGTTCTGCGGATGTGTTTGAATAGCCGGAGCGCCTGGCTGCAGAACCATGAGTAGTGCTGCATCAGACGTCTTCGTCATGCTGTCTTTTGTTACCTGCACGCGGTAGAGATTGTTCGCGTGCCCTCCGGTGGTTATGACGGAATAACTCGTGCCGGTTGCGCCGGGGATAGCACTCCACGAAGTCCCGTTATTCGTGCTCACTTGCCACTGATAATTGAGTCCTGTCCCGCCTGCTTCTACCGAGAAGCTTGCCGTCTGACCCACAAATACTTGCGAAGGCATGGGGTGCTGCTTGATGAACACCGAGTCTGTCGGAATATTCAACTGAAACACATACACACTGCCCGGATATCCACAGCAGCCGATTTTTACATCACCAAGTCGTTGTACGAACACTCGCTGTGTCACTTCGTCATAGGCGATACCGCCTGTGTAGCGCCCCTGATTCGTTGCGTTGTTCGAGCTAAGTACAGCATCTCTCCATTGATACTTGGGTTGAATCTGCCACATATTTTTTGTCCCGTTTGCGACTGCTCCTAGGTCTTTCAAGTCATATACCGACCACCAGAATCCATATTTTTCATTAATGATCGTTGACCAGTGGTACGTCTCGCGCCCCTCGGTGCGAGCACGACCACACAAGAGTCCTTGATAGTTCGTTGTGGAAACAATCGTGCACAGCTGTCCCGTTCCATCCATCCATGTGGGGTAACCCGTACTTCCTTGCGCTGCCCATCCATCATTATTCTGTAGGTAGTTCGCCGAACGGTGTTCGCGGTCCATGCTGTATGGAGCAGCATTTGGATAACCGACGAGGCGCACGTTCGGAAGAGGAGATCCAGTCGCCGTGGTAGGCGATGGAGGATTGATTGCAGCGACTGTCACACCTTTGCTGCCAACGGCATTGATGGAGAAGCCCATGCCTCCACAGCCAATCCCAAGGCGCTTGCCACCGGTGAATTGATCCGCAAACCACTGGGGGATTCCCATGGTGCAGCCACGCGTCCAGTGTGCATTGGTATTGGCAAGTCCCCATGGGCCAAAACCTTGAGACGTACCGTTGTTATCGTTGAGCGTGGCATACCCAAACGCTGGCTTACCATCGTAGTTTTGTGTGTCGTACCAATCTCCCGCATTCCAGTACAAGCGCTGATCTTGCTCGTCCCAGTAGAGACCATGAGTCTCAAATCCGCTGCTGAGTCCGCACGTCCAATTACCTTGGTAGAACTCACACTTTTTGCCGTTGTAGATGTCGCCCCAAGCACGTACAACTGTTGCGGTCACGCCCCCGCCAATATTCTGACCGGGATAGTTTGTCTCAAACACTTTGCCTCCGCCGTATGCATGCGCCGTAAAAAAGAAGCGCAGTTGCCCGCCTACTCTGCGGATCGCAATTCCTCCATTCGAAAAGCTGCTTGTAGGGTAATCAGCGAGTCCGGGGACACTATCTGGAACTGTGAATTTACCTAGGTATGTAAAGTGCGAACTATTGAGCGTTTGTGCGTCCAACAGGGGATTCCCCGTGGATGAACTACTTCCTCCTATCTGTCCCTCGAGAGGCATCTGCGTGCCAGGAGAGATATTGGTAATAATGGCCAATCCCAGAGTTGCCGTGATCAGCAACCATGAGAGTGTCCACGTTCGGACGACGGAAGAAGACATACCGGGCGGGAGAAAGGGGGATTTAACCTTCTTTATACAGGTATAGTTTTTTTACGAACAAGTCTTTTGTACTCACCTCGTCTATCGCCCAAGCCATTCTTGTTGTTTCTTCATACATTCTCTTTTTGTGATTCTTTGTCATCTTCTCCCAAAAAAACGCACTAACAAAAATATACACCTCAAAAAAATCTGACACACAAAACAAAATCTTCATTTCTGTGTTTTTATTTTTGAAAAAATATTTTTCTTTTCACGTCACACTTTCTCACCCCAAAGAACACCCAGAGAGCTTCGCATGCACGTGGACTACAGTCACATGTCCTCCTCAGAAGTCAAAAATACCTAACACTTCCGCTGTATCTTGTCGTGTTGTACGCGTATACTCACCGCAGTTCCTTCCGCCACAGCCTCTCTGCATCTTCCTGGGTTTACGTCTAACCCTTTGAATGTGTTCGCCCCTCGACAGGCTCGGGGTGACACTCGAAGTGTCATATGTGAATCCAAGATAAAGGGGGAGACATCCGCGGAAAGGGCATCCTTTCCCTCTTATCTGTATGTCCAAATCTTCTTCTGTTTCCGAGTACTCTTTGGAGCTCGGCGACAAAACCCTCATCTTCAAGATGGGACAACTCGCTGGCCAAGCCAGCGGTGCTGTTGTCGGCCAAATGGGCGACACCGTCAGCCTTGCCACCTTCACTGCTTCTGCAAAGGAGCGCGATGGTGTCGATTTCTTGCCTCTCTCGGTCACGTACCAAGAGAAGTATTACGCCGGTGGCAAAATTGCCGGTAGTCGCTTCCGCAAGCGCGAAGGCCGTCCTTCCGATGACTATGTGCTCCTCGCACGTGTGATCGATCGCGGACTGCGTCCTATGTTCCCCAAGCACATGCACCGCGACATCCAGTTGATGCTCACGGTCTTGAGTTACGACATGGAGAACGAGCACGACATCGTCTCTGCAAACGCCGGTAACTTGGCAGTTGCAGTCAGCGACTGTCCTGCCGATGGTCCTTTGGGCACCGTCAGAGTCGGCATGATCGAGGGTCAGCTCGTCCTCAACCCTTCTCGCGAAGCTCGCTTGAAGAGTGATCTCGATATGTTCGTCACAGCTTCCTTGGAGCGTGTGGTGATGATTGAAGCTGGTGCGAACCAGCTCCCCGAAGCAGACATTCTCAAAGCTATTGAATTCGGCAAGAAGTGGGCACAGAAAATCGCCAAGTTCTTCAAAGATATTCAGGAGCAGATGGGTAAGCCCAAGTTCACGATTGCCGATGCGTACTCTCACGATGAGGGTTATGCATTCCTCAAAGCATGGGCTTTGCCAACAGTCAGTAACGCCATCAAGACCGATATGGCTAAGGGTGCACGCCGCGCGATCTTCAACGATCTCATGGCTCAGGCTTCCGATAAGCTTAAAGAGAAGTTCCCATCCACTGAAGCAAACGCCGAAGAGATGTCTAAGCTCTACGCTCAAGGTTCTTCCTTGGTGGACAAAGTGATCAAAGGAGAAATGCGCCGCCTCATCTTGGAAGAAGGTCTTCGCATGAGCAGCCGCAAGATCGACCAGATCCGCGCACTCGAAGCCATCGTCGATATTCTCCCAAATCGCGTTCACGGTTCTGCACTCTTCAACCGCGGTGAAACACAGGGTCTCACGACCTGCACACTCGGTGGTCCTGGCGACAAGCAGATTGTCGAAGGTATGGAAGGCGAGCACGAACTCCGTTACATGCACCACTACAACTTCCCTCCATTCTCCGTTGGAGAAACAAGCAACCGCTTGATGGTGGGTAACCGCGAAATTGGTCACGGTAACCTCGCACAGCGTGGCTTGGAGCCAGTACTCCCAAAGCTGGAGGACTACCCATACACCATTCGCACGGTTACAGAGATCCTCAGCAGCAACGGTTCCAGCTCCATGGCTGCAACCTGTGGTTCCACGCTCGCGCTCATGGCTGCAGGTGTGCCCATCACGGCTCCAGTCTCTGGTATCGCTATGGGTCTGATCGCTGACGAAGAGAAGGGCAAGTACGTGATCCTCACCGACCTCCAGGACGAAGAGGACTTTGGTGGAGACATGGACTTCAAGCTCACGGGTACCGCAAAGGGAATCACGGCTATCCAGATGGATATCAAGATCAAAGGACTCCCAGACTCTGTGTTCGCAGAGGCGCTCGAGCGCAGCAAGAAGGGTCGCATGGAAGTCATGGACGTGATGCTCAAGGCTATCCCCGAGCCTCGCAAAGAGATGTCGCCATTTGCTCCTCGCATCGAGACCATGCAGGTCGCTGTCGAAGACATCCGCCTCGTGATTGGTAAGGGTGGCGAAACCATCCAGAAGATCACCAAGGAGACCGGTGTCGAAGTCGATATCAACGACGATGGCATCATCTTCCTCACATCGAACAACGGCGAGGCTATGGCCAAGGCCAAGGCATGGATCGAAGGAGTCGTCGCCAAGCCCGAGCTCAACAAAGTCTACAAGGGCAAGATCACTCGCATCATCGATGGCGTGGGAGCGATCATGGAATTCCTGCCAGGCAAAGACGGCATGATCCACATCTCCGAACTCCAGTGGAAGCGCACCGAGAAAGTTGAAGACGTGGTGCAGCTTGGCCAGGAACTGGAAGCCAAGGTGATTGAGTACGATGCCGCAGAAGGCAAGACGCGCTTGTCGCTCAAGCAGATGTCCACTCCTCCAGAAGGTTGGACGCCACCTCCACCACGTCCTTCCTTTGGTGGAAGGCCAAGCGGTGGCCGCGGAGGGTTCCGCCGGTAATTGAATTTCAGAAAACCGGATGCCCACGGGGTCCGGTTTTTTTTAGTAATCCAATTTTCCCAAAAATTCACACCCGAGAGCGGGGATACTTCCCCGCGACAACATGACCAATAAAGACCGGGTTTCAAAAATGTAATCACCACGTATCCGGTAGATCCACAACGTCCCATTTCCCCGATGCGGATGACCACGGGTAATCCTCGGCGCTTTCGACGATACCGGCCTTCACAGGGTTTTGGTGTGTATACCGCAAGGCGACCCATGGGCTCTTCGGAAACGTGACGTAATACCGAGGTTGCCAAATGGCACCTAGTCCCAGGCTATGACTCACGCCCATTTTGAATCGGTTCATAATTTTGGAGATCGATAGTGGTACGGGCACATGCACCAAAAAATGACAATGATTGGGCATGATCACAAATCCGTAGATCGAGAATGGATGCAATTCCTGCACCCGATAGAAGACCTCAATGGCTTCCCGTGCATATGGATCGTGTGCGAACAATGGTTCGCGTTGCCGAATATTTGTCGTGATGAACATGATTCGTTCATTCACGATGGGGCGACGTTGGGACATGCGGCTATTATTTGTTGTTGTGGCGCGGGGAAGTATCCCCGCGCTGGGGGATTATGTGTTTGATGTGAATTTTATGGCTTTGGTATACAACGAAAACAGTTCTCTCGTCCTAGAGAACGCACAAATTTCCTGCTCAGTTACGCTGCCAGCGCGTGGTTCTGCTCCATGGCACGCTTAGCAGAGTACCGTGTGCTGTTTTGGTTGTATCCAATCATTGCTTCTGCGCCATCAAGGATCACATCGCTGGTCACCAGGCTCCACACATCACGAATGACCGAGAAAGGTTTGAGATGTACAGTGTCACTCAAGAGTGCTTTTAGATCGCGACGTGTTCTTCCGGCAAACCCCATAGGACGTTCCAGCTTTTGATCCACCACTCCTGCAGCCAGTGGCTCCAAGCCTTCACCTAACAAACTTCCCACAGCCATGAAGGGTGCGGCTACAAGTTTGATAGCATCCTTTTCTTTCCAGCCCTGGGTGAAATACGAGCCAAGGTTCTTGCCATAAGCGTTGTAGTTCTCGCCAACCTTCAGCTGGCACAGCCGATGCTCACGTACAGTTATAAACATCATATCTATTGTACGAAGACGCTGTATTCCTGCAATTATTGCGTGGGTTTTTCGATCCACTTCGGGTGTATCAACTTTTTAGCCAGTGGCTCAGATAAAACCCTTGCACAGTCTCTTTGACATGTATACCATCTCCGAGCTTTGTTTCTGATTCGTCAGAACAAGTTCTGATCTTTCTCGTTATTTGAAAAAGCGCCCCGCATCTTGTGGGGTGTTTTTTTATGCTATTCTCATCTGCTCTGCACTTCGCAGGGGATTGATCAATCACAACACGAGGGATAAGCATATGAATACCTTTGCCTTTATCCGTGCTGCCGGTTCGCGTATGAACGATAGTGTGGATTTCGAAATTATCGGGTTCACCACTGCCGACAGTATGGAGTCGGCGGCATCCAGCTTGGATTTACTCCTCTCGAAGGATGAAATGAATGGATGGAGGCGCATCGAAACGCCCCTGGCCAATGACCAATCGTTGTGGCTGGCAACAGGTCCTTCTCTCGCTGGCGAAAATATCCTCAAGCTCCTCGCTGCACCCATGAAGAAGTTCCTGAGCATCTCCACGGACTGCGAACTGTGATGGATACCATGATTGATTGCCTTTTCCCACGAGGAAAAGGAAAGACTCTGCGCTGTGCAGAGTCTTTTTTATGTACAAATGAAAAAGCCTGCTCACGTAGCAGGCTCGTCATGAGAATTATTCTTCTTCGCAGAGTTCGTAGATTTCTAGTTCTGCGTCCTTGCGAGTTTCTTTTGCAGAAAGGCCAACAACTGCAGCTATAAGTCTCGCCGCATCATGTCTTGAAGCATGTTTATCACCTGCCAAAGCGTAGATGGGCATCTTATTATCCTCGTCGCCTACTCCTTTGCCCACGAACATGAAGGGGATAGACACTCTTGCGAATCCAATGAGGCCATGTTTGACCTCAAAAATAATTGAGTCGCCTAGCTGTAACACGGCCGGCTTTCCGTCGAGTTGCAGACGCATGTCTGACTCCTAGTTAAAGAACTGTTCTCACAAAGATAATTATGATTTTTATTAAAAATTTGTCAATGTATCCACATTTTCTCTGCACACCTGTATTCTCCGCTTGTGTTAGACAAAGCTTACGACCCCTCGGCATGTGAAGACCGCATCTACAAGATGTGGGAAGAGAGCAATGCCTTCAAAGCAGACGCTTTAAGCGACAAAGAAGGATTCACCATTAGCATGCCGCCGCCCAATGCCACGGGTCAGTTGCACTTGGGTCATGCCGTGATGCTCGCGATCGAAGACATCTTCATTCGCTTTGCGCGCATGCAGGGCAAAGAGGCGCTGTGGATCCCTGGTACGGATCACGCGTCCATCGCGACCGAGAGCGTGGTGATCAAGCAGATACAGAAAGAAGAGAAGATTGCAGACCCACGTGCGTCACTGGGTCGTGAAGAACTGCTCAAGCGCATCGCAGAGTTCGTAGAGAAGAGCCGCGGAACCATTCGCGGGCAGGTGCGCAAAATGGGTGCTTCGTGCGATTGGTCGCGCGAGCGCTACACGCTGGAGCCAACACTCAACCGTTGTGTGAACGAAGTGTTTACGCGCATGTATGCCGATGGGCTCATCTACCGCGGGCACCGCATCGTGAACTGGGATTCCAAACTGCAGACTACGGTGAGCGATGATGAGATTGAATGGCTGGAGGAGACGGTGCCGTTCTATACCTTTAAATACGGTCCATTCGAGATCAGCACAGCTCGCCCAGAAACCAAATTTGGCGACAAATACGTGGTCATGCATCCGGATGACAAGCGCTATAGCCAGTACAAGCATGGCGATACCTTTGAATGTGAGTGGATCAACGGGAAGGTCAAAGCCACGGTGATCAAAGACAAAGCTGTGGATCCCGAGTTCGGCACGGGTGTGATGACCATCACGCCATGGCACGATGCGACGGACTTCGAGATCGCCGAGCGTCACAAACTGGATAAGCAGCAGGTGATTGGGTTCGATGGAAAGCTGCTCGATGTTGCTGGCGAATTTGCAGGCATGAAGATCGATGATGCGCGCCCAAAGATTGCCGAAAAACTCCAAGAGAAAGGACTCGTGGTAAAAGTGGATCAGAACTACGTGCACAACGTGGCGATCAGTTACCGCGGCAAAGGAAAAATCGAACCGCAGATCAAAGAGCAGTGGTTTATCGATGTGAATAAGCCCGTGGTGCAATGGAAGCGCCGCAAAGTGTCGCTCAAAGAAATTTTGCACGAGGTGATCGACCAAAAGCTCATCAAGATCGTGCCGGATCGCTTCGAGAAGACGTACTTCCACTGGATCGATAACTTGCGCGATTGGTGCATTTCTCGCCAGATTTGGTGGGGTCACAGAATTCCTGTTTGGTACAAGAACGATGGCAAATCCGTGGACGTGCACGTGGGTGCCACGGCGCCATCCGGTGATGGGTACGAGCAAGACAGCGACACACTCGATACGTGGTTCAGCTCTGCTCTGTGGACATGGAGCACACTCATCGACCAAGAACTCGCCAAGGATCCTTCGATCAGCTTTGAAGAACTCCTGGAAAAGAGTATCGACCTCCAAAAGTTCCATCCCACCCAAGTGATGGAGACTGGGTACGACATTCTCTTCTTCTGGGTGGCGCGCATGATCCTCATGACTACGTACGTGATGGGCGATATTCCCTTCGAGACCGTCTACTTGCATGGACTCATCCGTACGAGGGACGGCAAGAAGATGAGCAAGAGCGATCCGAGTACCATGATCGATCCGCTCGATATGATTGCGAAGTACGGAACAGATGCACTGAGGCTTTCGATGATTGTCGGCCAGAGCCCGGGAGCAGATTCTCGGCTGTACGAAGAGAAAATCGCAGGGTACCGAAACTTCGTGAACAAGCTCTGGAATGCTTCTCGCTTCATCCTCCTCGAATGCGAAAAAGCAGGCGTCGATCCACACAGCATCACGCAACTCCCAGAACTCGGCTCACTTTCCCTCGCGGACCGTGCATTGTTGCACGCACTCGATGTGGAACTGGTACGCGATGTGTCGCGCGGTCTTACCGATTACCGTTTGAGCGAAGTAGGGGAGCGCCTCTACAGCTTTGTGTGGGATTACTTCTGCGACTGGTATTTGGAACTGAGCAAGGGCGAAGCGAATCACGCGGTGCTTGTGCATGCGCTGCGCAAAATTCTCAAACTTTTGCATCCATTCACGCCGTTTGTTACCGAGGAACTGTGGGCACACGTAAAGCCTGCGGATGACGCACAGTTGATCAAGCAATCGTGGCCCACGGTGAACCTGGATCGCGAGGACACCGACCGCTTTGCAGAGCTCAATAGTCTCATTGCTGTTATTACCGCGATCCGCAAATTGCGCGCAGAACAGGGCGTAGAACCCGCCAAAGAGCTGAATGTGTTCCTCGTAACCAAGGATTCCGGCGAGCTCTTTAGCGCGCAGTCGCACCACATTATGCGCATGGGCAAAGTGGCGAAGTTGGAGATCTTCAAAGAAGCCAAAGGCTGGAAGAATATTGCCAGCGTGTTCTTGGATGGAGTGGAAGTGCACGTGAGTTTGGAGGGTTTGATCGATACCGAAAAAGAACTCGCGAGCCTTACCAAAGAAAAAGCGGATTTGAAGACCTACGTGCAGTCACTCCAGAAAAAATTGAGCGACGAAACCTTCACGAGCAAGGCTCCCGAGAAAGTGGTTACTGCAGAGCGCGAAAAATTGGCTCAGGCTCAAGAGAAGCTTGCAAAGATCACCGAAAAACTTGAGATGCTCAGTTGAAAAGCATACAACGATCTCCAGAGTCCGCTCTTTTTCACGGTTCACGGAGGTTGCCTCCCATGAATGAGCGAGAATCGCCAGAGCAACTACAGGACAACTATGACAGAGGCTTCAGTGGTCTCATCGTCATCTTGTCTCTTGTCCTGTTCTGGTACTTTGCATGGTCCCCGGCCTGGTCGCTCGTGAAGGCACTAGGGTCCTTTGGCTGGTGGATCGTTGAAACCATAAGGGCAACAAGCCCCTACTGCTTTTTCTTTCACTAGGAAGAGCACATACCCCACCGCTTGCGGTGGGGTCTATTCGTATGCCGCAAACTCAAAACTTTTCTTGGTGCCACTCTTCACCGTAATTGCCGAACCTCTGGTGATGGAGTTGCGGCCAAATTTTTCGTGCAGTGCATCGAGCGATTCCTGGAGCGCCTGTTCTGTTTCCAGTTGATCGGGTTCGGTAAAGAGCGAGATCTGCTCGGCGCCTTTGGGTGTGAGGTGCCAGAGCGCCGCATGCACTTGTGTGTAGGCAGCACCTCGTTCGTAGATCTCGGTGAAACATTCTTCGAGAATATTCCTCAGTGCATCTTCGGTATCGCAAGGGACCGGAAGCGATCTTCCTGTTCCCGAAAATCCTCGGTAGTCCTTGCCGCGTAGCCCCAGAGAAATTCCACTGCATGCGAGTCCGTGTCGGCGCATTTTTAATACCAAGTATTCCAAGTGTCGCAGGGCATGTGCCCAGAGGACATTCCTATCGGAAACAGGGGAAAAGCTGCGTGCCCGCGAGACGGATTTCGGCGGTGCAGCCTCGGTGACCAATTCGTACACAGAGGCCCCCAGGAGCTCGCTTTGGAGCTCCGGGCCGACTTTGCCAAACAAGCGCTTCAGAAGCTCTGTAGGAGCCTGGGAAACGTCCCACGACGTCTTCCAGCCGTAGATCTCGGTTCGCTGCGACCGCTTTCGGCCGATTCCTGGAATCGCAGCCGCCGGGCGGTCTTTGAGAAACGCTTCGATGGTCAGATCTTGGTTATCCAAAATAGTCACACCACCGGGCTTGCGATACTCACTCGCCATCTTCGCGAGGATCTTCGTAGGTGCTGCACCGACCGAAACAGAGATCGCCGTTTTGTTCTGAATCATCGAGCGAGTTTTGTTTGCCCAGCCCGTGAGATCACTGGGCACACCGCCTACCAGAGTATCAAGATCCAAAAACCATTCATCGACCGACATCTGTTCCATGTCTGGGCACAAGCTATGCAGGTGTGTCTCGATATCATCGGATGCTTTTCCTGTTTCTGCGAAATCCGAAGCCATGGCGATAGCCGTGGGGCACAACTTGCGTGCATCCGAGAGTCTCATCCCCGTCTTCACGCCCATCTTCTTTGCTTCGTAACTCGCACTAATCACGCAGCCACCACCCATGCCCATGGCCAGCAAAGGCTTGCCGCGTAATTGAGGATTTTGCCGAAC
>CAZDEA010000020.1:0-7548 GCA_964504485.1 uncultured Candidatus Peribacteria bacterium
TCTCTATACCCAGCTGTTCGTTACGCAGTACCGAATCACCCACGAGAGTTTCGGGCGAGTAGCGCGGTTCGATCTTCCACGATTCATCGGCAAGCCAGGCGAATTTCTTGTCTCCGTTTGGGCCTTCGACCATAACGCCTACCCTGTGCACGTGTGGGTACGTGGTCTGATCCTCCATACCAATGTAGGGGTAGTAGAGGTCGCGCATCTGCAGGCGATCATCGAAGGTCGCGAGCATCTGGCCGTTCGCAAGAACAAGTGAGCGTGGCATTAGGATTTGGGGTGACGAGAATCGAGTGTTGGACTGTTAGCGACATCGAGAAAATCGAAAATCCCACGCATGAAGTGGATCACGGGATGACGTGGGCGGGTAGTAGCTGAGGTCTCAGTAGGTTGCTCTTCGTGCTCAATCTTAACCTTAACCTTTTCATGCGCACGCGCAGTGCGATCGCGCATGTCGGTGAGGGCATGGCTGAATCTGCGGTAGGCTTCGTAGGGCGAATCGTAGGGGCTGAAGTACTTATGCACGTCGCCGTCGGCCCAGTACTTGGTACACATGTAGTAGAAGTGGTCCGAGGTCGTGAGTCTCCTCCAGTCGCTCAGGAGCTTATCGTCTTCGGCCTGGCGCACGTCGTGCTCCAGCGCAAAGAGTGCGCTCAATGCAGAGTTCTGGATGGAGTTTCCTTGCCATGCAGAGAGATCGCGCTCGGTATCGGCCCAGGACACGTAGCTGTGTGCGTCGTAGACATCGGTCTCGCGGTCACCCCAGCTGTCGATCACCTGTGAAGGAGTGGCACAACGAATGCCGCGCTGCTCCCAGATGGCAGGGAGAGTGCGCAAGAAGTTAAAGATGCCGGTATCGGCCCACTGGTGCTCGCCGAAGGTCTCGTAGTCCATGAACAGGTTCACGGAATGTCCACCGCTGCTCATGAGCCAATCGGTGAAGGTCTCGGCATTCAGCGGATAGCCCACCCACGAACGGTCCGAGAAGCGGAAGGCAACGTCGTCGCTCAGGCGGTAGTTCTTCAGGAGGATCTTGAGATCCTGCGAAGCCTCGCGATGAGGGCGGTTATGCGTAATGCACTCGTAGCGTTCCTTGCTGAGCATGAATTCCGGTGGTGCGTAGGGCACGTTGGGGCTGCGACCGTAGAGCAGGTTATCGGCTCCTTCGGCGATCATGCCACGGAAGCCCATCTGCTTTACCGTGTGTGCGAGTTCGTTGCTGAAGATCAGCTCGGTGTTACGGAACACGGTGGATGTTTGCCCAAAGAGCTGTTCGATCTTCGCCATGTGCATCTTCACCTGTGCGCAAAATTCCTGAATAGACTTGAGCGACGAGAGCGAGTGGTAGTACGTCTCTGCCAAGAACTCCACTTTGCCCGTCGCAGCGAGCGCCTTGAACGAATCCAAGACATCGGGCCCGTATTCCTCGCACTGGTCCAAAAAGACTCCCGAGAGCGAATAGGCAATGCGGAACTCCGGGTGCTGCTGCAACAGCTCCAACATCAACTTGTTCGTAGGCAGGTAGCATTTCTCTGCCACCTTGCGGAACACCGCATGGTTCTTTTCGCTATCGAAGTACTGCGCGTCGCCGTGACCCAGTTCCGTGATGCGCAGATCGCGCAAGCGGTAGGGCTGGTGGACTTGGAAGTAGAAGCAGATGTTCGGGAGGTGACTCATGACGGTTTGGGTATGGATGTGGATTAGGAAATCAAATTGCGGTAAATGCTCTGCACGTGACCGGACTGATTCTTCCAGGTGAGCTTCTGGAGCACGCGTGGGGCCTCAGCTTTCAACTGTGTTGCGAGAGGCTGTTCACGCAGGATGGTCATCACGCAGTCAGCCATTTTTTCGGTATCCCAGAAATCTACTTTGAACGCAGCATCGACAACCTCCGCAGCACCCGATTGCTTGCTCAGCACCACAGGCGTTCCATGGCCAATGGCTTCGAGTGCCACCAGACCAAACGGTTCGCTGATGGAGGGCATCACGAAACAATCTGCAGCGGCAAAGAGACGATTAGCTTCTTTGGTGTTCACCTTGCCGGTGAAGATGATGTTCTCGCTCAGTCCCAAATTGCAGGCGCGGTCTACGAGCATGTTGAGCATGCCGCCGTCACCGGCCATGACGAACTGCACCTCGGGGCGCATGCCATGAATCATCTTGGCCATATCCAAGAACTGCCAAGGGTTCTTCTGCACCGTCAGGCGGCCGAGGAATAGCACCATAGGCAGGTGCTGCTTCCCATGGCGCACGAACATGCGGGAAGGCGCGTGGATGTGTGCATGGTCGTGACCGTTGTGCACTACAGAGATTTTATGGGCATGAATGCCGTAGTACTTGATCAATAAATCCTTGGTGTATTGGCTCACCGCGATAATGTGATCAGCGGCAATAAAGCCCTCGCGCTCTTTGGCGGCAATCCACGGGTTGGGGTTGAAGTCCGTGCGGTCGTACTCCGTGGCATGGATGTGCGCGATCAACGGCTTACGGTGGTAGCGCGCTGCGCGGATACCTGCGGAGTAGGTCATCCAGTCATGACAGTGGATCACGTCTGGGGTTAAGTGCTTCGTCATCTCCACGGCGCTCTCTGCGTAGTGTTCGACTGCAGCACCAAGGTTGTCTCCGTACAGGTCAATCGTTTCGCGGGGTAGGGAAGTGATCGACAAGCGTCCCTGATATTCCACCTGGTTTTCGTAGGGTCGAAGGTTGCTGGGCACGTTGATCATCGACAACTGCTGATCCGTTGGATGCAGCATGGCGATCTCGTCACTGGCATCGACGGCATGTGGAAGAACGAGCGTCACTTGAACGCCATTCTTCAAGAGTCCGCGCACCATTCCCTGGCAGGCCACGCCCAGTCCTCCTGTGTGAGCAGGAGGGAATTCCCAACCGAACATGAGCGAGTGGATGGCCATGTGTGTTTGTGTGTTTTCTGTGGTTTGCAGTGCACACCAAAGAAATCTCATGAGTATACCACTTTTTGGCTTCCAGAGCCACGGTTAGGGGTACTATCACGACAGTATTTGATTATTGTGGCAATCAATTGCGAAAGGAGATTGAAATGTTTCAAAAGTGGATTTATGGCTTAAAAACGAGCCCCGCTGCATGACAGCGGGGCTCTAGGGTAGGAACAGAAGTTATTTGAGGATGAGCTTGTACGTCGTATCGCTCATTGCTGCCAAATGCAGTCCTTGGGGCAGAGAAGTTCTTCCGAATCCCTCTGCGAGGAAGCAGCAAGTATCGCCAGCGTCCTTGAGCTCCTCATCACTTGGCTTGACCTTGAATTCGATGACCGCAAAGACGTTGCCGTCTTTGTAGAAATCGACCTTCGTCACTGCCTGCGTGGCTTTGTGGTTTGGCTTAAACCGCATCCACCAGGCATTGTTCTTGTTGGCGGGCATCCATACCCTTCCGCGAATGTCATTCACATCTTCGATTGCGTCTCCGACGCAACCCAGCTGGAAGAGGTATTTGTCGATTTTCTCGTAGAGATCCCGCTGTGTTTTGGTAGTGGGACTCTCTTCGAGATTATGCATGACCTCATACACGACGAGGTCATCCTGGATGTTAATCATGCGGACGGTGAAGTCGGCAGTTGCAGATATCACCGAAGACAACTCTGTGGTCTTCGAACACCCGCACATTGCAAGCAGTGCTGTGATGTAAAGAGCGATGCGCAGACACATGGATCTTCCTCCTTCGTTGTGAGAATAGTTCCTACCTAAAATTATTATATACAATTTATTTTGTATATGTCAATAAAAGCCTTTTAGGCTCCCCGTAGCCCCGGAACACGCTCTTTGACCATTTCGAGTAATCCATCCAGATCTTCATTCACGAGCAAGTGATCAAACAGGTCTTTGCGCTCTGTGAAAAATGCCAAATCTTTCTCTGCGTTTTTCATGCGGTGTGCCATCTGTTCTTCGGTCTCGCGACCGCGTTCGCGGAGCCTGTGCAAGAGTGCACTCAGCATCGCGCGCTTGCTTTTGCCGGGTGGGAGTAATCCAAAACTCAAGATAGAACGACGGCCGAATGTTTTGGCGAGTCCCTGAAGCAAGTGCATCTCGGTAATCACCACGGGCAAGTTCCCGGACCTCCAGATGTTCTCCATGTCGTTCTTTGCGTAGGCGTAGCGACGGTCTTCTTCGCCGGCGGGGATGTCTGTCCATGCGGCAAGGGCGCCGTTCTTTTGCATCTCATCAAACACGCGACTGGAAACATACCGATACTCCCCGTCGTCACCCTTCTTTCGCTTGCGTGTGGTGATGATGGGAACAGGCGAAACGATGGACGAAAATGCATGCACCAAGAGCTTACTGAGTGTCGACTTTCCCACGCCCGAAGGTCCTGTGAGCGCCAGGATGTATCCGTGGAATTCGGGCTCCAAGACAGCTTTTGCAGCAATAGGTTCGTAACACACGTCGTACACACGCAGGCCCTCATCGTTTACAGAGGACAGCTGCATGCGAGCACGCACCTGCTCCCCAATGGCGCAGGGTTTGGTGAGTGCACCCATGGCACGCGTGCCATCGTGTAACTCAATCAGTGCGATGCTGCGTGGGCGCTTTCCAAAGCGAGCAGGAGGGTGTGCGAGAGTCGTCACCGATACCACGGTACCCACCTGGAGCTTCTTGCTCCGGCGTTTTTGTGCGCGATGGATGACGGGTGAAGAGTCGGGCATGGTTAGGCGCGAATATTTTCGAGAATGTGAATGCCGGCGCTGGCACCCACGCCGCCAAAGTTGTGGGCCATGCCAAAGCGTTCTCTGTTGATGCGCAGTTGTTTACCGGTATCGAGTAGTTGCTTTACTCCCGTTGCAGCCACCGGGTGGCCGCAGCCTTTTAATCCTCCACTCGCATTCACACTCAGCGGTGAGCGACTGCCTTCCCAGAGCGTGCGATAGATCTCTACTCCCTCACCCGGGTTCGCAAATCCCAAGTCTTCCAAGTTGATGATTGCGGCAATGGAGAAGCAGTCGTGTGTCTCGAGCACACGAATATCTGCCTGGCTGATTTCGGCTTCGTGGAGAGCTTTTTCCAGTGCTCTCTTGGTGGCAGAAAACGACGTAATCGAGTGCCTGCCGGTGAGGCTCACGCTATCGGCACCCATGTGCGATGCGCGCACGACCAAGTCACTGGTGTGCGCTGTGGAGAGAATGCATGCAGCTGCTCCATCGCTGATGGGGGAACAGTCGAGGAGTCTCAGCGGGTCGGCAATCATGGAACTTGCGGTCACGCTCTCGGGAGAAATTTCGCTGCGGAATTGCGCGAAGGGATTTTGCTTCGCATTGCGATGATGCACAGCACTCACGAGACTCAGGTCTTCGCGTGTGAGTTTGTAGTCGTGCATGTAGCGTGCTGCGACCAATCCAAAAATTCCCGGGAAGGTGAGTCCTGCCGGGCGATCTTCCTCGGCATCGGCGGCACCCATCAGTCCTTCGGCCACTTGATCCGTACTCAAATCCGTCATCTTTTCTGCGCCAATCACCAGGACATTCTTCGCACGGCCACTCTCCAAAAAAGCGCAAGCTGTAGCGATAGCCATGGTGCCCGATCCACAAGCAGATTCCACGCGCAGAGCTGCAGGATGGTGCGGGAAGAGCGCAGAAACCAATGCGCCGACATGCGCCTGATCACTGCCGAGTTCACCGAGCATGTTGCCTACCACGACCAGATCAATTTCTTCTGCTCCACAGGGGGCATCGTCCAATGCTTTTTCTGCAGCCTCACGTGCCAGGTCCAGGAGGGATTTTTCCCACCACTCTCCAAACTTGGTTTGTCCCATGCCGATGAGTGAAATGGTGTGACGCACAGAGGAAAGTGTAGCGGAGGCTTACGAGCGAACGAGATTGCACCGTTCTAGGTATTCAGCGTAGTTCACGTATTCCAGCGGACGCTCATCAGGGGCCAATCGCACGCCGTCTTTGAGCATGGTGAGCAAGAAGGCATCCGAACCGGAGCCTGAACCATACGAGACGAGCAGAATCTTCTCGTCTTTCTTGGCTTCTTCTAAAACATAGGTCAATCCCAAGGGCGAACAGGCGCTATACGTGTTGCCAATGTGCGGCACGATGAACCCGAGCTGCATCTGTTCTTTGGTAATACCAAATTCCTTTGCGATCGTGGTGGGGAACTTGGCATTGGGCATGTGGAGCACCACGTGATCGATTTCTTCCATGCGCATGTCCTGCGTTTCCATGATTCCCTTGAGTGCTTCGCGCATGTGCTTGAAGTACGCGGGCTCGCCCGTAAATCGGCCGGCATGGTGTGGGAATTTTTCCCCGTTCGGGCGCCAGAAATCAGGCGTATCTGTGGTAAACGAGAGAGTGGAATCAATTCTGCAGAGTGCATGTTTGCTCTTCTCGGAGCCTAAAACAAAGGCTGCTGCTCCTGCTGCTGCCGTGAATTCCAAGGCATCCCCGGGTTTGGCTTGTGCGGTGTCGCTTCCAATCGCGAGTCCATAACGCACTTGTCCGCTGCGAACAAACGCATCCACAATCTGCACTCCCGCCGTCCCTGCTTTGCAGGCGAACTCTAAATCTGCTGCGTGACAAAATGGATGCAACTCCAATGCCGATGCCAACATGGAGCTCGTGGGTTTCACAGCGTATGGATGACTTTCGGATCCTACGAAAATTGCCGAGATCTCCGATGACTCCAACTTCGACATCTCTATAGCTTGGCGTGCGGCTTCGAAAGCCATGGTGAAGGTGTCCTCGCCCTGGCCGGGTACGGTTTTCTCTTTGAGTCCCAAGCTGCTCTGGATATGAGCAGGGTCCTGACCCCAATGCACGGCGATGTCTTGGACGGTGATTCGGGAGACCGGTAAATACCGGCCGAATCCAGTTATGGCGCTGTTTGGCATTGCGGAGAGTCTACCAGACGACTTATGCGCGTCCGAGAGTTTTGTGCGCTTTTGCAAGACTTCCGGTGGCCTGTGCGGCAAGCAGAGAAATTTCCCCAGCCAAGACTGCAGAACCCATAATTTCGGCTAACTGCTGCCGTGGATGCAGTGCTGTTTTTGATCCCAGAACAAGCGCCAGGGCTTGGGCCTGGGCGGGGAGATCAGTGCCTCCGCCTCGCAGTCCAATCATCAGTGCGGGAATACGTACCGATACGCGTATGCCACCCTCGTGGTCTTCCACATGGGTATCGGCGAGTGATCCCTCCACCACATGCGCAGCGTCTTGCCCGGTTGCGAGGTACAGAGCCGCGACAATGTTTGCGGCATGGAGATTTTTTCCAATTGCTCCCGCGAGTGCCGAACCCACTTCCAGTTTTGCTCGTGCAACATCCAAAAGTTTTTCAGGGGTTGTCTTGAGTACATCCGTAATCACAGAAGAGGGGATCACGACTTCGGCGTTCACTTCGAATCCTCGGCCTTCGTCGTGTGTGCGCACGCTCGGTTTTTTGTCGCTGTCGACATTCGCGGCGACGGTCACGAACGTCAGTCCATCGATCTCGCGTTCGATCCATTCACCCACGGCCTGTCCGGCGATGGTGACCATGTTCATCCCCATGGCTTCGTCGGTATCGCAGAAGAGTG